>NZ_SGSW01000071.1:0-13056 GCF_004209125.1 Acinetobacter sp. WCHAc060033
TTAATCTATATCAGAAATAATGAACAAAATGACATGTGTTATTTATTTAACATAATCTATATTATACGAAATCAGTCTGTTAAAACCCATTTAAAGTGTCTACATTCTCACCAATAAAAATGTCTAGTTTATGATGGTTTTACCATGATGAACTAGATGTGAATATTGAGATGTTAATCACTATGTCTGATAAAGAACTTCAACGTATATCTGTATTACAGGATGTTCGAGATCATCGCATCACTCAAGTTCGTGCTGCCGAAATTTTAGATATTTCCACACGCCAAATTACTCGGCTCATGCTTAAATTTAAGGAACATGGTGTTTCAGGCTTAACCCATGCAAGTCGTGGTTCACCTGGACATCATCGTCATGATGAAAGCCTCAAATCTGAATGTTTAGCCATTATCTCAGAGCAACTTCTTGGATTTGGTCCAACATTAGCACACGAAGCACTTTCTAGCCGTTTTAACCTAAATATGCCAGTAGAAACGCTCCGTCGTTGGATGATTGCTGCCGATCTATGGATTCCACGCTCTAAACGGACTAAGCGACCATATCAACCACGTTATAACCGGGACTGCTTTGGTGAGCTCGTTCAAATCGATGGGTCATATCATGATTGGTTTGAAGGACGTGCAGCAAAATGCTGTTTACTGGTCTATATCGATGATGCCACAGGAAAACTACTGCACTTACGTTTCTGCGAGTCAGAAACTACCTTTGATTATATGATTTCAACACGGGCCTACATTGAGCAATACGGCAAGCCATTGGCATTCTACAGCGATAAGCATTCAGTATTTAGAGTCAATCAGAAATCAACCAAAGATACGAGTGTCACGCAATTTGGACGTATTCTGAGTGATTTAAACATCGATATCATTTTTGCCAACACACCACAGGCCAAAGGTCGTGTAGAACGCGCAAATCGAACGCTGCAGGACCGTTTAATCAAAGAGATGCGTCTAGAGAACATCTGCTCGATCGAGGAGGCAAATATGTGGTTGCCCTGCTTTATTGAGCAATTTAACCTGAAATTTGGCAAGGTCGCATCGAATCCTAAAAATCTGCATAGACCTCTTGAAAGTTCAGATGATTTAGACCATGTCTTCACTTGGAAAGAACCTCGTAAAGTAAGTAAAAGCCTGACGATTACTTATGATAAGTGTATGTATATGCTCGAAAATACAGAGCAAAACAAAAGTCTGATTGGCAAATATATTGAGTTTCTAGAATATCCTGATGGAACGATTTCAATTGAATATCAAGGTAGATCAATCAATTACACTATCTTCGACAAACTGAGTAAGCTGAATCAACGAGAAGTTATTGAGAATAAACGCTTGGGATCAGTACTTGCTCATATTCAACAACAGCATGAGGAATTAGAAAAACAAAACAAACGCTCTAGATCAAAACACATGCCTAGTCGTAAAGCGCAAAAGTCGAATATTGAACAAAGAAAAATTAATCCTATACTTGACTCTTGCAGTTAAAACACGACATTTTAAATGGTTTTTCGCGTAGACATTTTAATTGGGGAATAACACAGTCTGTAAGCCCAAAGTAGAAATGTCCGGTTTCTCCAAAGTAAAAATGTCCGCTTTTAGAATATGCGCTTTTGCGATTATCTAAGCGGACGGTTTGATATGTTGGTGTCTATGTCGGATAAAGAACTTAAACGATTGTCGGTCTTGCAGGAAATCTGCGATCAACGCATAACTCAATCCCATGCTGCTCAGCTACTTCATATTTCAGAACGTCAGATCAGACGCTTACTGCAGAAATACAAAGCCCAAGGTCCAGTTGCATTAGCCCATGCCGGTCGTGGCCAAATCAGCAATTCCAAACTTCCTGAAGAACTCAGACTCAAATGCCTCAATATTGTTTCTGACCAACTCCATGGTTTCGGGCCCACTTTAGCGCATGAAAAGCTCACCACCGTACATGGACTCGATCTTTCAGTAGAAACCCTGCGTTCCTGGATGATTGCAGCTGACTTATGGATTCCTCGATCCAAGCGCCTGAAACGCCCGTATCAGCCTCGTTACAACCGGAATTGCTTTGGTGAACTGATCCAAATTGATGGCTCACACCATGACTGGTTTGAAGGACGCGCTGCTAAATGCTGTCTACTGGTGTTCATTGATGATGCCACAGGTAAATTACAGCATTTACGCTTCTGTGAGTCAGAATCAACTTTTGACTATATGATTTCAACACGTTTATATGTCGAACAGCACGGTAAGCCTTTAGCGTTTTACAGCGACAAACATTCAGTCTTTAGAGTGAATCAAAGCAGCAAGAAAGACACCAAGATTACCCAGTTTGGACGTGTACTCAGCACCCTGAATATCGATATCATCTTCGCCAATTCACCGCAGGCCAAAGGCCGTGTAGAACGGGCGAATAGAACGCTTCAGGACCGTCTGATCAAAGAAATGCGCTTGGAAGGTATCTGTTCGATTGAGCAAGCGAATGCCTGGCTACCCTGCTTCATTGAGCAGTTCAATCAGAAGTTCGCCAAGATGGCTTTTAATCCTAAGAATCTACATCGGCCTATCACTGAAACAGCCGAAGAATTAGATGATATTTTTACTTGGCGTGAACCCCGCAGAGTCACGAATAGCCTGACGATTACTTATGATAAATGCGTATATCTCCTAGAAAACACCGAAGAAAATCAGAGGTTGATCGGTAAGTATCTTGAGTTCCTGGAATACCCGGATGGTACTGTAGCCCTCATGTATGATGGCCGAAAGATCAATTACAGCCTATTCGATAAATTAAGTCAGCTGAATCAGCGAGAGATTGTTGAGAATAAACGGTTGGGTGCTGTTCTGAATCATATCCAACAACAGCATGAAGAACTGGAACAACAAAACAAACGCAATCGTTCTCAAAAGATGCCACGTAGACAAGCACAGAAAACAGCGATTGAACAACGAAATCTAAATCCTGTGCTTGACTTGGAAATGTCCATATAGGACATTTCTATTTGGTTATTAGGTAGGACATTTCTACTTGGGAATAACACAGTCTGTTAGAACCCATTTAAAGTGTCTATATTCTCACCAATAAAAATGTCCGGTCTATGATGCACATCAACAGCTACTTGGACACCAATTCTTATTAAGAATGGACACTTACTATTTACTTGTTTGGTGTCACTTTATGCCGTAAAATGGCATTGAAAAGATTAAGAGGTGTTAAATGTCTACGCTAATTAAAAAAAGAGTTCAATATACTGTGGATGAGGCAATCTCAGAATCAGCAGAGTACATAATCAAAAAAGTTGGGCTAACCCCTGCATCTGTTTTTAGTATGGTTATGGCTGAAATTGCTAAAACAGGTCGAATTCCTGTGAGTAATCAAATAAGTGATGATGATTTTAATACAGCACAGCTCATAGCCCTGAGCCATAATATTCCGAGTGTAAAAGTATCCGATACAAAATCTGCTCAAGAGTTTTTAAATGATGATGGTGGATACTAATGGCACAGGACTTGTATTGGGCTTACGTTGGTTTTACAGACATAGCAGATGGTAAAACCCGTCCTGTTTTATATATTCGACAAACAAAAAAAGACTACATCGTATTCCGTTTAAGCAGTCAATATGACAATAAATCTGACTTTATTAAAAGTAAATATATTGAAATTACAGATTGGAAATCGGTTGGACTAAGTAAAAAATCATGGATTGATACTGTACAGACATATCAATTGCCAATTGATATGACAAAATTAACTTACATTGGTAAACTTTCTAAAAATGACTATGAACGATTAATTAATCATCTTAAAGAGCAATAACTGTTTGTCCAGATTAGCACAATACTTAATGATCATTTAAATATGAATTTGCAGTAAAAAACCAGCAGAATCTTCGCAGCTGATTTTAAACAGCATCAGGTCGAACTTTATCTGCAGCCAGACACATCGGTGGGCGGTGGGACTAACAGTTATGTTTTTGGAAGATGTGTAGTAAAGGTCGACCTACTAAGCAAAAAACAAGTGAAATCCGCAAAAAAAAGTCGCCTAAGAGTATTGTCTTTTAGAATCCACTACTTAAGCTAAGCGAAAGTGGTGGGAGTATGTCAGTACGTTTCTGTTAAAACACCTAAAACCCCATTAATAATCATATCTACCGCAATAGTCCCAATCAGTAAGGCTGACAGTCGCCCGACAATATCAACATAACGGTCAATATATTTGGCATGCTTATAACGCAAATGGTCATGCGCAAATTTCATTAAAATCATCAAGCCACAGGTCAACGCCAAAGTCAGAAAAATAATCATCGCTGCGCCGCTGATTGGCAGTGCCATACCTGTCACCACAGCAGCACTGATGGTTCCTGGACCAATCATAAAAGGCATCGCAATGGTTCCTGCCAAATGCTCAGGCGCACCACGCATTTCACCAATGGTATCTGCTCCCTGAAACACGTAGCGATAACCAATCACCAAGAAGATCAGACCACCAAATATTTGAAAGGCTTCAAAGCGTACATTTAAATATTTACTAAAAATCGCTTCCCCACCCCATGCGAACAGCATAAATACTATAAAAGCAATGAGACAGCCCTGAATCAAGGCTTTATTAAACACTTTAGCTTCGGAGTTCCGAATCATGCCAATCATGTAAATACTCATTAAAAACGGATTCAGCAATGAGAAAAACAAAGCAAAAGCATGTAAATATGAGGTCAACATGGTTCCTCCTAATTATCCTTGAGGGTCTGGAAATAAGGGACGATTCCCTGGACTGATTCGATTGATATGTAAGAAGGTCATATGGCGCTCATAACGATCCAGCACATCATTAATCACTTGCTCTTTGGTATAACCAACAAGGTCGTTGCCTTGAGAACCTTCATACAAATAAGTTTCAAGACGGTAGTAGAAGCGTTTACCCAGTTTGCCTCGTTCACTAAAGGTCGGAGCGATATAACGTACTGGCCAAATTTGATAGACAAAGTTTTGTTCTTCTTCCAAATGAATCATCAAATCTAAATGATATAGATTTGAGTCTTCTTCTAGCGCACTTTCTTGAACACTGATGTCGATACCACGTTTTTGCATTTCCTCGGCAACCGCCATCACCGCAGGCCGGCAGATGTCATCGAGCATACGCCGAGTTTCAGTTGTTCCTGGATGGTGCATGACTCGGGACAAACGCTTTTTCCAGTTGAGGATGTCGACATTGCCCACCACGGGTGCAGCATTTAAACTGCTACTAGCTTGTCGATAGTCTTCTAAACGCAATGACTTATACAAACCTGCCATGACCAAGAACATCACAAAACTAAACGGCAACCCCATAATGATTGTGGCATTTTGTAGTGCCGTAATCCCGTTAGCCATCAACATTGCAAGGGTTAATAAACCAATCGCTATGGCCCAGAATACACTCAACCATCGCGGTGCATCATGATCGACATTGGTAAATTGAGTGGTGAAATTACCCAACACCAGCGCACCAGAGTCCGCCGAGGTCACATAAAATAGTAAGCCAGTAATTGTGGCTACACCTGCAATAAACGGAAACCATGGATACTGAGCCAGTAAGTCATAAAAACCATGTGCAGGATTTGCAATCACACTCTGTGCAAGGGCTAAGTTACCATCAAAAATCACACTATGTAGTGCACTATTTCCAAATATTGATAACCACGTGAGTGTGAAAAACAGAGGAATAATGAGAGTTCCGCTAACAAACTCACGAATGGTTCGACCACGTGAAATCCGTGCTAAAAACAAACCTACAAATGGTGACCAAGCCACCCACCATGCCCAAAAGAACAATGTCCAACTGTTCATCCATTCTTTCGGTTGTTCAAAGGCAAAACTTTCCAAAGTCATACTTGGAAAACGGTTAATGTAGTCCCCAATATTTTGCACAAAAGCATTCAGTAAAAATTCGGTATTGCCTAAGAACAAAATAAACAGCATCAAGCCGACAGAAACATAAATATTAATCTCGGAGAGAACTCGCAGTCCCTTATTCACCCCTGAAGTCACTGAAATAATGGTCATTACCACCGCAACCACAATTAATGCGGTTTGCATCCAAAGGTTTTCAGGTAAATCAAACAACACATGTAAGCCATAGTTCAGTTGTACTACCCCAATCCCGCAGGTCGTAGCAATACCAAAAATAGTACCGATGACCGCAGCGGTATCGACACTATGACCGATCGGCCCATGAATCTTATTACCAAAGATCGGATATAAAGCAGATCGAATGGTCAGTGGTAAGTTATAGCGATAACTAAAATAGCCCAATGCCATGCCAATCAAGGCATACATACACCATCCCGTTAGACCATAGTGAAACAGCGTCCACACCATGCCTTGACGTGCAGCCTCTAGGGTCTGCCCCTCACCCACAGGTGGATGCATATAGTGAGATAAAGGTTCCGCCACCGAGAAGAACATCAAATCGATGCCGATCCCAGCTGAGAACAGCATTGCAGACCAACTTAAAAGGCTAAATTCAGGTTTGGAATGTTTGGGACCTAATTTGATATTGCCATAGCGAGAACAGGCAATGAAAATCACAAAGACCATATACAAGGTCGCTGCGAGTAAGTAATACCAACTAAAAGTTGAACTCACCCAAGCCAAAACCATATTTAAGGTTCGGTTAGCAAAGTCATTAAACAAAATGGTGGTAACAGAAAAAATTAAAATAATGAGAGCTGAAATATAAAAGACCACACCATTTAAACGGTCTTTAGGCGCTAATGTTTGATCATCAACTGCTCTTGGATTATCTGTTGCCATACAATCCTCAAGAAAGTAAATAAAAAAGACAAAAGACAATTTTTAAACTTCTCGTGGTCGAGAGCTTAAAAATCGACTAACGAAAACGACAGTATTTTTATCAGAAATAAAAACGCTATCTTCTTTAAACCCGAAGGTCTAAATCAATTATGAGGTGCATTTTCTACACAGTTTTAAAATGTGAGCCACCCTTGTTCATTGATATTTTGATAGGAATCCTACACATATCTCCCCTCAAAATGACTATAAGAGCTTTCTCAACTCGAAAAAAGTATAAAACCGTAAACCTATAGCTCATCAGCTCACTTTTCTGAATGATGTTCTGCAATTAAACCCTTATGTTACATCCTTTTGATAAATAAACAGTTATGTGGAACATCCAAAGCAATTTAGCAGTACTTTGCTTTGAATTTAACCATAAGTGTACTCATTATTGATTGAACGTTCAATCAATAATGAGTATTATAAAAAAATGCTATGATGCTTTCCATGTAAGTTATTGAATCTAACACCTTTAAATTTAAGGCAAATTGTTTTGGATTGTCATGAATAAACGTAGAGTAAAACCTGAGCATGAGCGCCGTGAAGAAATCATTAATGCTGCCTATGCAGTCATTTATGAAGTGGGCTTATCCAATACCACCATTGCTCAAATTGCAAAAAAAGCACAGCTTTCTACCGGCATTGTGAGTCATTATTTTGGTGATAAACAAGGTCTCATACACAGTTGCATGCGTCAAATGCTCAATGTCTTAGCCAAGACCACGGCGAGTTATAAAGTAAAGGTGGCGCAGCCCAGTCCAGAACATTCGCTCAAAGCCATTATTGATGCCAACTTTGACATCAGTCAGGTCAACAACACTGCTATGCGGGTTTGGCTGGATTTTTGGTCTGCCAGTATGCACCTACCCGACTTAGGTCGACTGCAAAGAATTAATGACCAACGTCTTTATTCAAATTTGAAGTTTCATTTCTTGCAGCTCATGCCGAAGTCACAAGCAAGCCAAGCCGCTAAAGGGTTAGCAGCACTGATTGATGGCTTATGGTTACGTGGGAGTTTAAGTGGTCATCAAGCATTTGATCGTGATTTGGCACGTTCTATTGCATACGACTATGTCGATATGCAACTTCGCTTAATTCAACAGATACGGCAGGAACAACAAAATGAATGATGTACAGCTTCACTCGCTTTATATTCACGGACAATATTTCAATGCCACCAGTGATCAAACCTTTGACAGTATCAATCCTGCTACAGGTCAGGTCATTGCCACTATTCAGCAAGCATCCAAAGCTGATGTCGATGCAGCAGTGCAAAGTGCTGTACAAGGGCAGCGTGAATGGGCTGCCAAAACAGCGGTCGAACGTGCCCGTATTTTACGTCGTGCAGTCGATATTTTACGCGCACGTAATGACGAGTTAGCTCGCCTTGAAACACTCGATACAGGGAAAGCCTTCAGTGAAACTTCTACTGTGGACATTGTCACTGGTGCAGATGTTTTAGAGTACTACGCAGGACTTGCAACGGCCATTCAAGGTGAACAAGTACCACTACGTGAAAGTAGTTTTTTCTACACACGCCGTGAACCTTTAGGTGTAGTGGCAGGGATTGGTGCTTGGAATTATCCAATCCAAATAGCACTTTGGAAATCAGCTCCGGCTCTCGCCGCAGGGAATGCCATGATTTTTAAACCTAGCGAAGTGACCCCTCTTACCGCCTTAAAGTTGGCAGAGATCTACACTGAAGCAGGCGTACCTGCTGGCGTTTTCAACGTGGTACAAGGTTTTGGTGCTGAAGTGGGTCAATGGTTGACTGAACACCCCGACATTCAAAAAATTTCGTTCACAGGTGGTGTGGCAACGGGTAAAAAGGTTATGGCCAGTGCTGCGGCTTCTAGTCTCAAAGAAGTCACCATGGAGCTCGGTGGCAAATCACCTCTCATTATTTGTGCAGATGCCAACCTTGATCGCGCAGCCGATATTGCGGTAATGGCGAACTTCTTTAGCTCAGGTCAAGTATGTACCAATGGCACCCGTGTATTTGTACCACAAACCCTCAAGGCTGCATTTGAACAGGCTGTGATTGCACGTGTAAAACGTATCCGCATAGGTGACCCGATGCAGGCTGAAACCAACTTTGGACCTTTAGTCAGCTTTCCGCATATGGAAAAAGTCTTGTCTTATATTGAGTCAGGCAAACAACAAGGTGCGACTTTATTGATTGGTGGACAACGTGGAACTGAAGCAGCACTTGCTCAGGGCGCATATGTTTTACCTACCGTGTTCACCGACTGTCATGACGACATGCACATTGTGCAAGATGAAATCTTTGGTCCAGTCATGAGCATTTTAAGCTATGACAGTATTGAAGAAGCTATTCAACGTGCCAACAACACCAGTTATGGTTTAGCTGCGGGTGTGGTCACACAAGATATTTCCCAAGCTCATCGCATTATTCATCAGCTTGAGGCAGGCATTTGCTGGATCAATACTTGGGGCGAATCCCCTGCTGAAATGCCTGTGGGTGGTTATAAACAGTCAGGGGTCGGACGTGAAAATGGCATTACCACACTTGAACACTATACCCGCATCAAATCGGTTCAAGTTGAACTAGGCGAATACCAAAGTATTTTTTAAAGTCTGAATTTTAGCTAGCTAAATCCTTACTTCCTTTTTATTTTTTTTTTCATCCTCAACTCAACATGTGGCCACGTTCTCATGCAACGTGGCCCTGCCATAGAAAAAGGATCATTATGCATTCTCAACACTACGATTATATTGTTATTGGCGCAGGTTCAGCAGGTAATGTACTGGCTGCTCGTTTAACCGAAGACCCAGATGTTTCCGTGCTCTTACTCGAAGCAGGTGGTCCCGATTATCGTATCGACTTCCGTACTCAGATGCCTGCTGCCTTAGCCTATCCCTTGCAAGGTCGTCGTTATAACTGGGCGTATTTAACCGACCCAGAACCTCATATGAATAACCGCCGCATGGAATGTGGTCGCGGTAAAGGCTTAGGCGGTTCGTCCCTCATTAATGGCATGTGCTATATCCGTGGTAATGCCATGGACTTAGAACAATGGGCTAGCTTGAAAGGCCTTGAAAATTGGAGCTATGCCGACTGTCTGCCTTACTACAAAAAAGCAGAAACCCGTGATATTGGTGGCAATGACTATCATGGCGATGCTGGCCCTGTTTCTGTCGCCACGCCTAAAGCAGACAATAATGTTTTATTCCATGCCATGGTTGAAGCAGGTGTGCAAGCAGGCTATCCACGCACTGATGATTTAAATGGTTATCAACAAGAAGGTTTCGGCCCAATGGATCGAACCGTGACCCCCAAAGGTCGACGCTCAAGCACAGCACGTGGCTATTTAGATATGGCCAAAGGTCGAGCGAATCTAACCATTATCACCCATGCCATGACCAATCAAATTTTGTTCAATGGCAAACAAGCGATTGGTGTTGAATATATTCAAGGTGCTAATCAAAACAACTTACTTCAGGTCTATGCCAATAAAGAAGTCCTACTCTGTGCTGGAGCGATTGCATCACCGCAAATTTTGCAACGTTCGGGTGTTGGTTCAAGTACTTTACTTCAGTCTCTCGACATTCCAGTGGTGCATGACTTACCGGGTGTCGGTGAAAACCTGCAAGACCATTTAGAAATGTACTTACAATATAAGTGTAAGCAACCTGTTTCTCTCTACCCTGCTTTAAAATGGCAAAACCAACCTGCAATTGGTGCAGAGTGGTTGTTTAACGGAACAGGGATTGGAGCAAGCAATCAATTTGAAGCAGGTGGCTTTATTCGATCCTCCAAAGAGTTTGCTTGGCCAAATATTCAATACCACTTCTTGCCTGTTGCAATTAACTATAATGGCAGTAATGCCGTCAAAGAGCATGGCTTCCAAGCCCATGTCGGTTCGATGCGCTCACCTTCACGCGGTCGAGTACATGTGACATCTAAAAACCCTTTCGACCATCCAAGTATTTTATTTAACTACATGTCGACCGAACAAGACTGGCAGGAATTTCGTGACGCTATCCGGATTACTCGTGAAATTATGAACCAACCTGCACTTGATCCTTATCGAGGCGAAGAAATCAGCCCTAGAAAAGATGTGAGTACCGATGCTGAATTAGATGAATTTGTGCGAAATCACGCTGAAACTGCTTATCATCCATCCTGTAGTTGTAAAATGGGCGAAGATGATATGGCGGTAGTCGATGGACAAGGTCGTGTACATGGGATGCAAAATTTACGTGTTGTTGATGCGTCGATTATGCCGCTGATTATCACAGGTAACTTAAATGCAACCACCATTATGATGGCTGAGAAAATCGCGGATCAAATACGTGGTCATCAAGCCTTACCACGTTCAACTGCTCCATTTTACCGCGCCGATATTGATTGACATAATCAACCCACTTTCGTTTTACCTCAATTAGTGGAGTCCTGCAAATCAATCGCGATAACGTTACTTTGCGAAAGGTGAAATACTTTTAAGACAGGAAAGTGATTGGGGTGAAACGATTTGGTATCTATAAAGCAACTAAAAAAATGAATGAAAATTAATACGAGTGTTTTATTTATTAAAATCAAGATGTCTTTCCATTATTCCTGAACATCTGGTTGGATTTGGACCCAACTTGGCGCATGAAAAACTCAGCAGCATGTTTGACCTGAATATCCCGTTAGAAACGCTTCGGAGCTGGATGACGGCAATGACCTCTGGATTCCACGATCCAAGCGCCTTAAACGTCCATATCAGCCACGTTATAACCGGGATTGCTTCGGTGAGCTGATCCAGATTGATGGCTCATATCATGACTGGTTTGAAGGCCGTTCCGCGAAATGCTGCTTGCTGGTTTATCTCGATGATGCCACTAGAAAGCTGTTACATCTACGCTTTTGTGAGACGGAAACGACCTTTGACTATATTCTTTCCCCCGAGTCTACATTGAACAATACGGCAAGCCTCTGGCCTTTTATATATAGCGATAAACATTCGGTATTCCGAGTGAACCAGAAATCGAGCCAGGACAGCAAAATCACGCAATTTGGCCGGATTCTGAATGAGTTAAAGATTGATATTATCTTTGCCAACTCACCACAGGCTAAAGGTCGCGTAGAACGCGCGAATAGAACCCTTCAAGACCGTTTGATCAAGGAGATGCGTCTGGAAGGCATCAGTTCAATTGCCAAAGCCAATGCCTGGCTACCCTGCTTTATTGAGCAGTTCAACCAGAAGTTTGCCAAGTGTGCGCGAAATTCATAGAACTTACATCGTCCGCTAACAGAATCTGATGCTGAGCTGGAGGATATATTCACCTGGCAGGAACCGCGTAAGGTCACGAAGAACCTCACCATCACGTATGACAAGTGTATTTATCTGCTTGAACCGACAGAGCTAAATCATAAGCTTGTTGGGCAATACATTTCATTTCTGGAGTACCCGGATGGCACTGTAGCGATCATGCATGAAGGACGGAAGATCAACTATAGTGTCTTCAATAAACTGGCTGGACTACAGCAGAATCAAGTGGTTGAGAATAAAAGATTAGGCTCGGTTCTGGCGCATATCCAGCAACAGCATGAAGAGTTGGAAAAACAAAATAAACGTTCCCGTCTCAGGAAAAATATGCCGAGTCGTAAAGCTCAGAAAGCTGTTATTGAACAAAGAAATCTAAATCCTGTGCTTGACTTGGAAATGTCCATATAGGACATTTCTATTTGGTTATTAGGTAGGACATTTCTACTTTGGAATAACAGGTGTTTAGGTAGGTGTTATATTTCAATAACTTATGATTAAGCCGAAGTATCAAAACTTCGGCTTTTTTATGTTCCACGATATTTGAGCTGTTTTTAGGTTGTTTTGGTAGGTTATGCCAATCATTTTCCTACTTTTTAGCTATGTATCTTTTAAGTGCTGCCCGTTGTAAATTTAAGTCATCTACTAAATCTTGATCTATATCATTTAGCGCTACCATTGCTATGCCATATATATCCTTCTCTTGAGCTGCCGATGTTCGTTCAGAGTTGTAACGTAACCAAATGTGATGTTTTGAATAAAGATTCAATCCTTGTTTACTAAGTTCTAAATCTTTCAATCTAATTTGTACTGCACTACTAGTTTGGTAAGGAGAAATCTGCCCCGTTGTTACAATATCAACTGATGCATTTGCTGAACGCAGTAATTTACAGACCTTATCGTAATTATCAAATACAAACTTTTTTTCTTTAATCAGTGCATCTAAAG
>NZ_SGSW01000072.1:0-12387 GCF_004209125.1 Acinetobacter sp. WCHAc060033
CGCGCAGGAAACGCAACCGTTCCAGTGTTTTGGCATCGAAAACGTTGTAGCCACCTTCGGTTCGCCAGGCGGGATGCAACAACCCGCGCATCAAGTAGTCGCGCACAACATGCACGCTTACGCCTGCATCTTCAGCAAGCTTCGAAATCGAGTAGGCATTCATGCCGTGTTTCGCTCGCTGTCTTCTAACAGCTTATGCGCGATCAGATGTCCGAGACCGAATGCATTCTCGACAGGCACGAGCTCTATCCCCGGGTGCGTCGAAGCCCATGCATTTGCAACAGAAGGCGATGCAAAAAAATGCACATGACAGCAAAAGGAACAGCGAATGTCGGGTGAAGCATCCGGCGTTAGCAGAGACACCATTGTTTCCGCCGGTTCAACCTGAAGCACTGCTTCTGGCGCAACTGTGAGCGTAATCGGCCTGCCGGTGGCAGCACAGCGCGACGTGACACGGGCTGTTTTGCCAATCAAAGCGGGAAACATCAAGGTGTCGAGCGCACACCAGGTGTATAAACGGCGGCCATCCACTTCAAAAACGTGAGGGGTTTCGCGTAGCGTCAGGCCCAGTCCAATGATATTGCCCTGCTCGTCATATTCGGTACCGGGCGCCGGCTCAAGTACAGTTGCAACCCTCTGCCCAGACCATCCGAGTGCGGTGCCGAGCGCTTCGCGTGACACAGGCCTTCCCATCACAAGCTGACGAAGCAGGGTGACGAAGAGGGTTGCGAACTCTTCTGGATGATTGCCAGATGAGAGGCTCTCGGCAATCTTTTTGGAATATATAGTCTTGTCCAATTTCCACCTCCAACATCCAAGCAGCGGTTACGCGGCATAAACCCACCCTTGGCGATTACATGCCGCGCTTTTCAAAGATCACGTCAGCGTGCGCTTTGCCGGCGTTTCCATTCCTGGACCAGCAATTGCGCTTGCTGCACCTGTTCGGGCTTCATTTGAGCCGCATAGTCGGCAATGACTTTTGCTGCCGTTGGTTCTCCTGACGCTGCTGCCAGACTCATCCACTTGTAGGCCTGAACCTGGTCGCGCGCGACCTCACCGAGCCCCTTCGCAAACAGTTGAGCCAGCCTGACTTGAGCCTGCGTGTGTCCCTGCTCGGCAGAGAGGCGGTACCACTTGAACGCCTGTGCATCGTCGGCAGGAGCCGCACGCCCTTTCTTATACATACCGTCGACTTCGCTTGCGTAGAGGCGCCCCAGGTTGAACTGCGCATCAGCTTCACCCTGCTCGGCCGCCCTGCGAAACCACTGGATCGATGCAGCATGGTCTTGTTTTACGCCCATACCGCATTTGTAGGCAAGACCCATGATGTTCTGCGCCATGGCATCGCCCGCCCTCGCTTTCTTTTCCCAGCCGTCGACGGTCTCCGGCGCCAATGTTTCGATCGCTGCTCCCAGCTTAGAAAAGTCGTAGGCCGCCAGCGCATTGTTTGACAAGCCAAACGCTGCAGTACCCGCCAACAGAATGGTTAAGCATGCACGGGTGCAACGTGCTGTTAGTCTAATATCGCAAAACATAAAAACTCCTCTGTCGCTCTTTTCGTGTCCTTGGTTTAGCCCGCACAGCACGATAGCTGTGTCACATCCTTCGAGAAAGTCTGTGCCACCAGTTTGAGACCTTCCACCATGGTGAGGTAGGTGAAAAGTTGGTTGGCAAGATCCTGGACGGTCATGCGAGCCCGGATGGCAATCGCGGCAGTCTGGATGATCTCGCCTGCTTCCGGTGTTACAGCCTGAACCCCAAGAATGCGTCCAGATTCAGCCTCAGCGACAAGCTTGATAAAGCCGCGCGTGTCGAAGTTGGCGAGTGCACGCGGCACATTGTCGAGCGTGAGAGTACGACTGTCGGTTTGCAGGCCGATGCGCTGGGCTTCTGCTTCACTGTAGCCAACCGTGGCAACTTGCGGATCAGTGAACACGACTGCCGGCATAGCGTCGAGATCGAGCGTTGCGTCGCCGCCTGTCATGTTGATACCGGCACGGGTGCCAGCGGCGGCTGCAACGTAGACGTACTGCGGTTGGTCGGTGCAATCGCCGGCTGCATAAATGTTCGGTGCGCTCGTTCGCATGCCTTTATCGATCACGATGCGATGTTGCGAGTCGAGCGCCACACCTGCTCGTTCAAGATCCAGGCTGGTGGTATTCGGTGCGCGGCCGGTAGCAACGAACAATTGATCCGCGCGCAACTCTCCCTGCGGGGTCGTGAGGATGAATTGGCGATCGGAATAGGTCACGGCACTTGCCTGTGTCTGTGTCAACACCGTGATGCCTTCCGCTCGGAAGGCAGCGGTCACGGCCTCGCCAATGGCAGGGTCCTCGCTCGCAAACAACGTGCGCCGCGCCAGGATCGTGACTTCGCTGCCCAGCCGTGCAAACGCCTGCGCCAGTTCCAGCGCTACTACTGAGGCACCGATTACTGCGAGCCGTTTCGGAATGGTCTCGCTAACCAGCGCTTCGGTGGAAGTCCAATAGGGGGTTTCTGCAAGACCAGGCAACGGCGGAATGGCTGCGCTCGCGCCGGTAGCAATGAGACAGCGGTCAAACGCCACTTCGTGCCAGTCCCCTTCTGCAGCTTCCACGATAAGCGTGTGGCCATCCTTGAAACGGGCGCTGCCTCGTACCAGATTGATTGACGGATTGCTTTCGAGGATGCTTTCATATTTGGCAATTCGCAGCTCGTCCACGCGCGCCTGTTGCTGGACAAGCAAACGGTCACGCGAGACAACAGGCGGCGTCGCAGTGAGCCCCACGTCAAAAGGACTTTCACGGCGCAGATGAGCGATATGGGCTGCCCGAATCATGATCTTGGAGGGAACGCAACCCACGTTGACGCAGGTGCCGCCGATAGTCCCGCGCTCGATCAGCGTGACCCGGGCACCGTTTTCCGCCGCTTTGAGCGCAGCCGCCACAGCGGCTCCGCCGCTACCGATAACCGCCACATGTAACTGACCGGCCAGCTCCTCCACCGCGCGGTCACCGCTCAGCCACTGGGCGGCTCTGCCAAGAAGTCCTGGCCGTTCAGCACTGCGCCTTTTGCTTTCCACTTCGTCTGCAGGCTTAGCACGATAACCAAGTGCCCCCACTGCCGTCACGAGTGCCGATACGTCAAGCCTATTGCCCGTGACCTGCGCCCTGTTCGCCGGATAATCGACAGACGCTCGTATCACGCCGGGAACCGCCAGCAGCGCGTCCTCAACGTGCTTTGTGCAACTTGGGCAAGTCATGCCCGCCACGCTCAGACCAACTTCGTTTAATTCTTGCATTTTGCTCTCTCTTTCATCCGTTATGCCCAAGCCGAGTCGTACAACGCCTCGGTAACTGGATCAGTTTTTCGCATCAGCGAACAGGCTCCGTACGTCATTTACAGGTTGTGCACGGAATGACTGACAGTAGAATCGCCAGAACAACATCTCTATCTGGCTCTGGCGACGCCGCCGTCATTTGATGCCTTATTTCTTCAGTTCAGAAGGGTAGCCCACGTCCGTCGTCGCCTTGTTCAATGCCTGGACGCTGGTTTTCGCATCGTCGAACGTCACAACAGCCAGCTTGGTTGCGTAGTCGACCTCGATCTTGCTAACGCCCTCTACCTTGCTCAGCGCCTTCTTCACGGTGATAGGGCAAGTCGCGCAGGACATTCCGGGAACGGACAACGTGACCGTCTGCGTGGCGGCCCAGGCAGGGACAGCGAAGGTAGCGGCAAGGGCAAGAGCGGTAAGCAGTTTTTTCATGATTTTTCCTCAATTAGTAGAACAGGGGCATTACATACGGGAACGTTAGTGCAACGACAACTAGCGCAGCCACAATCCAAAAGATGACTTTGTACGACGTCTTGGCTTGTGGGGCAGCGCATACATCGCCAGGCTCGCATGCTTGCGTAGTCCGGAAGATGCGGCGGTAGGCAAAGAACATTGCTATCAATGCCGCACCGAGAAAGATGGGGCGGTAAGGATCCAATGCCGCCAAGTTACTCATCCAAGCGCCGCTGAATCCCAACATGACCAACACCAACGGCCCCAGGCAGCAGGCCGACGCAAGAATGGCGGCCAGCCCACCAGCAAACAGGGCGCCGCGGCCTTTTTGCGGCTCAGACATAAATTCTCCTTTGCAAGATCCATCGAAAACATGATCGTACGTCCGGAGCTAAGTACGGAGTCAAGGACTTTGGAAAAACAGCGGCGGGTTCCGCCTGGCCCGTGGCGTGCACCCCTGGCGGCTACGGCCTGTTCGACGATGCTGCCTTGCAACGGCTGTGCTTCGTACGGGCGGCCTTCGAGGCGGGTATCGGCCTGGATGCGTTGGCGCAGCTGTGCCGGGCGCTGGATGCTGCGGACTCCGAGGAAGCGGCCGCGCAGCTTGCCGTGCTGCGCCAGCTCGTCGAGCGCCGCCGCCAAGCGCTGGCGAACCTGGAAGCCCAGTTGACTGAATTGGCGCATGGCGCGTCGGCGCTTCCTGTATGAATAGTCAGGAGCGCATTCCCCCCGACACACCCAAGCCGCTCAGCGGCTACCTTTGGGGCGCGCTTGCGGTGCTCACATGTCCCTGCCACCTGCCGGTGCTCGCCGTTGTACTCCCCGGCACAGGGGGCAGCTGGCTCCTCGGAAAGCATCGGGTCATCGCGGCAGTCGCCCTGACGGGGCTGTTCATCCTGTCCTTGGCACGAGGGATCCGCGCTTTCAGGCGAAGTGCCTGATCATCGCCGGGCAGGACCGAAGTGACTGCCTTGCAACGGTTACAGAGCCAGGTTGAGCGCTCCAAGCCAGGTATTGCAGCAGTGCTGCCTTCGATGGACCAGTCGGTGGCGGCAACTTTGCACGCTTTAGAAAGTCCGAGTGGTCGTGTGCTTCGCATCCTGGCGTTCCGCGGAACGCACCTATTTTATCGAATTAGGAGAGTGAATGATGAAACGATACAACCTTGTGATTATTGGCACCGGGACGGCAGCGATGGTCGCCGCGATGCGTGTGCGGGCTGCCGGATGGAGTGTTGCGGTGATTGATTTCCGCCCCTTTGGTGGCACGTGCGCACTGCGCGGGTGCGATCCCAAAAAAATGCTCGTAGGCGGCGCCACCGCGGCGGACCACGCCCGTCGCATGCATGGCAAAGGCATTGCCGGCGAGACCCGTATCGACTGGCCGGCCCTGATCGCCTTCAAGCGGACTTTTACCGATCCCATTCCAGAAAAGCACCGGCAGCGTTACGCCGACAAGGATATAGATACCTATCATGGGCTTGCCCGCTTCACCGGCCGCCAAACGCTTGATGTCGAAGGCGAGCCGCTGGAGGCCGAGTACATCCTGATCGCCTCGGGAGCGGAGCCGATGAAGCTCGGCATCGCGGGCGAGGAGCACCTGATCACCCACGAGGAATTTCTTGAATTGGAGACCCTGCCGCGCCGGATCATTCTCGTCGGCGGTGGCTTTATCGCCTTCGAGTTTGCGCATACCGCACGGCGCGCAGGCGCCGAAGTCACCGTACTCGAGCAGGCTTCGCGCGTGCTCGGGCCATTTGACCCAGACCTTGTCGGGTGGCTGGTGGAGAAGTCTCGCGATCTCGGCATTGACGTGCGCACCGGGACCGCCGTCGAGACCATAGACCGGGACGGTGGCAGCTTCACCGTCCGTGCCGCTGCACATGGGAACTTGGAGACGTTCCAGGCAGACCTCGTTGTGCATGGCGCCGGCCGCGTGCCCGCGCTCGACGCGCTCGACCTGGACGCCGCCGGGGTGGCGCACGAGCGGGGCCGGATCAAGCTCAACGAGTTCCTGCAGAGTGTCTCTAATCCGGCGGTGTATGCGGCCGGCGACGCCGCGCAAGTGGGCCCACCCCTGACGCCGGTGTCGAGCCACGATGGCAAGGTGGTTGCGTCGAATCTGCTGAACGGGAACCACCAAGAGCCGAACTACACCGGGGTGCCGAGCGTGGTCTTCACGATCCCGCCCCTTGCCGCCGTGGGACTAGGCGAAGCTGAGGCGCGCCGGCAAGGCTACAAGTTCCGCATGCAGAGCGAAAAGGCATCCGACTGGTTCACGGCGCGTCAGGCCGCAGAGCCTGCTTATGGATTCAAGGTGCTCATCGACGAGGAAACTGACCGGGTGCTCGGCGCACATCTACTGGGCCCGCATGTGGATGAGGTGATCAACATCTTTGCTCTCGCAATACGCCATGGCCTCACGGCGGAACAGCTCAAGACGACGATGTTCGCCTATCCCACCGGTGCGTCGGACATTGGATATATGTTGTAGTCCGGCCGTAAATCCGACACGGGCCAGGAGCGGCCGTGATATATCGGCCGATAGGCGTCAGATTGAGGCATACCCTAACCTGATGTCAGGATGCCCCGAATTGATCAGTCAGGATAGAGTCCGTTTCGTGATTTCTTGAAAGATGCCGCGAAGGGTCATAGAGTTTCCCTGACACTTTCGCCTCTTGGAGACTCATCTTGCACGGTCAACGCATGGGCTATATCAGGGTCAGCAGTTTCGACCAGAACCCAGAACGCCAACTCGACAACGTCCAGGTGGATAAGCAGTTCATCTACAAGGCTTCGGGGAAGGACACCCTGCGGCCGCAGCTCGATGCCATGCTGTCATTCGCGCGCGAGGGTGACACTGTGGTGGTGCACAGCATGGATCGCCTTGCCCGCAACCTAGACGACCTGCGCCGCCTGGTGCAGCAGCTCACCAAGCGCGGCATCCGCATTGAGTTCGTCAAGGAGTGCCTCAGCTTCACTGGCGAGGATTCGCCGATGGCGAACTTACTGCTGTCGGTAATGGGAGCGTTCGCTGAATTCGAGCGGGCGCTGATCCGCGAGCGGCAGAGAGAGGGGATCGCGCTGGCCAAGCAGCGCGGCACTTACCGTGGCCGTAAGATGGCGCTTGTGGACGACCAGGTTGTCGAGCTACGCCGCCGCGCCGGTGCCGGCGAGCAGAAAGCCACGCTTGCGCGCGAGTTCGGCATCAGTCGCGAGACGCTGTATCAATACCTGAAAGTGGCGCCAACGGCTTAACCCGGTTTTCCGTTCCACTGCACCTCAGACCCCAGGAAGACCGCGCGGCCTTCATCGCCGCGGTGGACAAGGCAAGCCACCATGTCGAACGTCAACCGACTAAAAGCGCTTCACCCTCAAACCAATCTCCTTGATTCAAACCCGACCGCCTTGGACACTTTTACTTCACGACTGCAAGCTCTGGACACTTTTGCTTCTTTAAATCGGACACTTTCACTTCAACGAACGAAAATGGCCGGAATCCCGGCCGATGATCGTTCTGCTTAGCGTACGTTTTTTTCCGAATTCTGCGACGCCCCCTTATACAAGAAGTTTAACGGATAAAGAGCAAAATAATATTCAGGCAGGGATTCAGTATAAAACCATTCATTTAACCGATGAATACTTTTCCCCGTTAATTATCCGCAAGGCATTAATGTCAGCAGAAAACAATTTCTTTCGATTTAATCATCTGAAAAATCACATTGTTGGGATAAAAAGTATTGATGAATTGATCGAAAAGTATCTACCTTTATATGAAATTAAATATTCGTATTCAGAAGGTAAGGACATTAACCAACTTGAAGCGCATGAAAAACTGCAATTATTGGTCGGTGTGATTTTACCCGAAGTGCGTAAAGCCATAGATCGGCACATGCCACAGATTACAGGAAGTCATATTTTTAGACCTAAATCACTATCCTCTATCTTTCAGCAAGAAAAGAACATCTACTTGGTTTCGTTCCCTATCCAAGATTCAGATGGTGAAACGAGTGATCATGCACCTGATGAACGTGCAAAACCACAGTCAAGCCATGACAACCCCGATCTACAGTTTGATGTTGAAACTGCCGATTGGTACGCCTACAGTGAAAACTATGGCACAAGTGAAGAAAAACGCTTTGTTAAGTTTGTTGCAACTCAAATTGACGAGCTTAAATCACGCTACAAGGGTGCAGAGATTTACCTGATACGGAATGAACTCGATTATTGGTTGTTTAGCCCTAAAGATGGTCGTAGATTCAGCCCTGACTACATGCTGATCATTAATGATGCTGAAAATAGTGAAATGTACTATCAATGCTTAATTGAGCCTAAAGGTGGTCATTTGCTTGAAAAGGATACTTGGAAAGAGGAAGTATTGATTAGTTTGGATGATGAAAGCCAAATTGTTTTTGATGCAGATCAAGATGATTCACAAAACTATGTTGAGTTCTTAAATGAAGTTAAAGAGCATGGTTATAAGGAAGTTAAATGTTTAGGCTTCAAATTCTACAATACCGAACCACGATCTGAATCAGATTTTGCTATTGATTTTCACAATAGGATGCCGAGTTAATCTAGGTTTCTCACTGTAACCTGCTGATTATTATCTTTTTGTGAAGTTGCTACATAATATTGTTTTTATTGCTTAAAATTATATTCCGATGCTTGGTCAAAACTGCAAGTATGCAGTCTTGACCAGGCATCTAGGGGTCGTCTCAGAATTCGGAAAATAAAGCACGCTAAGGCGTAGTCACCCCGTGACTCCCCCGCGCCGATGCAGCGAGCTTCGTTCCGTCTTGCAGTGACGCAATCAGCGGGCAGGAAACGTTCCCTTTCCGCGCATGGCAGGCGCACATCAGTTCAGACAGCACGGCCTCCATGCGTGCCAAGTCGGCCATCTTCTCGCGCACATCCTTGAGCTTGTGCTCGGCCAGACCGCTGGCTTCCTCGCAATGGGTGCCATCCTCCAGCCGCAGTAGCTCGGCGATTTCGTCCAGGCTAAAGCCCAGCCGCTGGGCCGATTTCACGAACCGCACTCGTGTTACATCCGCCTCGCCATAGCGGCGAATGCTGCCATAGGGCTTGTCTGGCTCCGGCAGCAGGCCCTTGCGCTGGTAGAACCGGATGGTCTCCACATTGACCCCGGCCGCCTTGGCAAAAACGCCAATGGTCAGATTCTCAAAATTAATTTGCATATCGCTTGACTCCGTACATAACTACGGAGGTAAGCTTAAGCTATCCAAACCAAATTTGAAAGGACAAGCGTATGTCTGAACCACAAAACGGGCGCGGCGCGCTCTTCGCCGGTGGGCTGGCCGCCATTCTTGCGTCGGCCTGCTGCCTGGGGCCGCTGGTTTTGATCGCCTTGGGGTTCAGCGGGGCATGGATCGGCAACCTGACGGTATTGGAGCCGTATCGGCCGATCTTCATCGGCGCGGCGCTGGTTGCACTGTTCTTTGCCTGGCGGCGCATCGTCCGCCCGACCGCAGCCTGCAAGCCGGGCGAGGTGTGCGCGATTCCGCAAGTGCGCACCACCTACAAGCTCATTTTCTGGTTCGTCGCCGTGTTGGTCTTGGTCGCGCTTGGTTTTCCCTACGTCATGCCATTTTTCTACTAATCAGGAGTTCATCATGAAAAAGCTGTTTGCCTCCCTCGCTCTCGCCGCTTTCGTTGCCCCCGTGTTCGCCGCCACTCAGACCGTCACGCTGTCCGTGCCTGGCATGACCTGCGCCTCTTGCCCGATCACTGTCAAGCACGCGCTTTCCAAGGTTGAGGGCGTGAGCAAGACCGACGTAAGTTTCGACAAGCGCCAGGCCGTCGTCACCTTCGACGATGCCAAGACCAACGTCCAGAAGTTGACCAAGGCGACCGAGGACGCGGGCTATCCGTCCAGCCTCAAACGCTGATCCGTTAACCGAACTCGGGAGCGACACATGGGACTCATCACGCGCATCGCTGGCAAAACCGGCGCGCTCGGCAGCGTCGTTTCCGCGATGGGCTGCGCCGCCTGTTTTCCTGCCATCGCCAGCTTTGGCGCGGCCATCGGACTGGGCTTCTTGAGCCAGTACGAGGGGCTATTCATTGGCATCCTGCTGCCGATGTTCGCCGGCATCGCGTTACTCGCCAATGCTATCGCTTGGCTCAATCATCGACAGTGGCGACGCACGGCGCTCGGCACGATAGGCCCGATCTTGGTGCTGGCAGCGGTGTTTTTAATGCGGGCTTACGGCTGGCAGAGCGGTGGACTGCTCTATGTCGGCCTGGCCTTGATGGTTGGGGTGTCGGTCTGGGATTTCATCTCGCCAGCACATCGCCGCTGCGGGCCGGACAGCTGTGAATTGCCAGAACAACGTGGCTGACGGCAACAGCCGTAGCCACCACAGAAAAGGAAAAATACATGACCCATCTAAAAATCACCGGCATGACCTGCGACTCGTGCGCGGCGCACGTCAAGGAAGCGCTGGAAAAAGTACCCGGCGTCCAATCTGCCATAGTGTCCTATGCCAAGGGCGCGGCCCAGCTCGCCCTTGATCCAGGCACAGCGCCGGACGCACTGACCGCCGCCGTGGCTGGCCTGGGCTACAAAGCGATGCTCGCCGATGCCCCGCCGGCCGACAAGGGCAGCGGCGGCGAGCGCCCGTTGCAAGTCGCCGTGATCGGCAGCGGTGGAGCCGCGATGGCGGCAGCACTGAAGGCCGTCGAGCAAGGCGCGCAGGTCACGCTGATTGAGCGCGGCACCATCGGCGGCACCTGCGTCAACGTCGGTTGTGTGCCGTCCAAGATCATGATCCGCGCCGCCCACATCGCCCATCTGCGCCGGGAAAGCCCATTCGACGGCGGCATGCCACCCACACCGCCGACGATCTTGCGCGAGCGGCTGCTGGCCCAGCAGCAGGCCCGTGTCGAAGAACTCCGTCATGCCAAGTACGAAGGCATCCTGGACGGCAATTCAGCCATCACCGTTCTGCACGGTGAAGCGCGTTTCAAGGACGACCAGAGCCTTATCGTTAGTTTGAACGAGGGTGGTGAGCGCGTCGTGATGTTCGACCGCTGCCTGGTCGCCACGGGTGCCAGTCCGGCCATGCCGCCGATTCCGGGCCTGAAAGAGTCACCCTACTGGACTTCGACCGAGGCCTTGGTCAGCGACACCATTCCCGAACGCCTGGCCGTCATCGGCTCGTCGGTGGTGGCGCTGGAACTGGCGCAAGCCTTCGCCCGGCTGGGTAGCCAGGTCACGATCCTTGCGCGCAGCACGCTGTTCTTCCGCGAAGACCCTGCCATCGGCGAGGCCGTCACAGCCGCCTTCCGTGCCGAAGGAATCAAGGTACTGGAACATACGCAAGCCAGCCAAGTCGCCCATGTGGACGGCGAATTCGTGCTGACCACTGGACAGGGCGAAGTGCGCGCCGACAAGCTGCTGGTCGCCACCGGCCGGACACCGAACACGCGCAGCCTGGCATTGGAAGCGGCGGGGGTAGCCGTCAATGCGCAGGGGGCCATCGTCATCGACAAGGGCATGCGCACCAGTAGCCCGAACATCTACGCGGCCGGCGACTGCACCGACCAGCCGCAGTTCGTCTATGTGGCGGCAGCGGCCGGCACTCGTGCGGCCATTAACATGACCGGCGGCGACGCCGCCATCAATCTGACCGCGATGCCGGCCGTGGTGTTCACCGACCCGCAAGTGGCGACCGTGGGCTACAGCGAGGCGGAAGCGCACCACGATGGCATCGAAACCGACAGCCGCACGCTGACGCTCGACAACGTGCCGCGTGCGCTTGCCAACTTCGACACACGCGGCTTCATCAAGCTGGTCATTGAGGAAGGTAGCGGACGGCTCATCGGCGTGCAGGCGGTTGCCCCGGAAGCGGGCGAACTGATCCAGACGGCTGTTCTCGCCATTCGCAACCGCATGACGGTGCAGGAACTGGCCGACCAGTTGTTCCCTTACCTGACGATGGTCGAGGGGTTGAAGCTCGCGGCGCAGACCTTCAGCAAGGACGTGAAGCAGCTTTCCTGCTGCGCCGGGTAATCGGAATCAAATCACCAAACCCCAAGGAGCCAAACAACTATGGAAACATCAACCTTCGTCAAAGAAATCGCGGAGCGTTTCTCGGTTATCAACCGACTACATCCCACTGAACTCTTGCTTCCGCTTCTTCGCGAGATTGCCAAGGGAAGTCCCGTCTCGCGGAAAACGCTCGCGACCGTGCTCGACTGGCCGGCCGACAGAGTCGCGGCAGCACTCGATCAGGTCCCCAGCACCGAGTATGACGACGACGGCAATATTGTCGGCTATGGCCTTACGCTGCGCGAAACCCCGCATACCTTTGAGATTGACGGCCAACGTCTCTACACGTGGTGCGCCCTAGACGTATTAATATTCCCGGCTTTGCTCGGCAGGAGCGCGTACGTCTCCTCGCGCTGCCCTACAACGGGTGAAGAGGTATCGCTTACGGTGGCGCCAGATGGGCTGCACCGGCTCGAACCGGCGAGCGCAGTTGTGTCACTGGTGCGACCAAATGCGTCATCCGACATTCGCTGCTCCTTCTGCTGCCACGTCCACTTTTTTGCCAGCGCCGCTGCCGCTGACGATTGGGTCGCGCAGCATGAGGGTGC
>NZ_SGSW01000073.1:0-12320 GCF_004209125.1 Acinetobacter sp. WCHAc060033
TTACGACGATCACACTCAGCTATGCATTCACCTTGCTGATTTTATTGCTACATACAACTTCGACCGCAGACTCAAAACACTCAGGGGCCTGACTCCCTACGAATTCATCTGCAAACAGTGGATAGATGAACCTGAACTTTTTAAGATTGATCCGATCCATCAAATGCCGGGACTACACAAAAGAAAAAAAAGGCTTTTAGTTTTTTAAATTTCCACTGTGGAAAATTAAAAATATTTTTTTAATTTTTAAAATTATGCTAATATAAATTTAATTTTTATATATTTAATCCATGACAATATACGTAATTGCCAATCAGAAAGGTGGCGTTGGAAAGACCACACTCTCAACCAATTTAGCTGTTGCTCTGAGCAAAAAAGGTCAGACTATTCTTGTAGATGGAGATGATCAACAATCCTCTATAAAATGGAGTAAACGTAGAACACAAGACTCGATTACAACCATTTCGCTCAAAGATAATTTAAAAGAAGAACTACAACAGTTAAAAAATAATAATAAATATATTGTATTGGATGTTGCAGGACGTGATTCAGCTGAGTTTCGTTCAGCATTATTAATAGCAGATGTTCTTATTATTCCAACGCAACCTAGTCAAACAGATATCGAAGTGCTGCCATTTGTGCTTAGATTGGTAAATGCTGCTAAGCAAGTAAATAAGAAATTAGAAACTTTTGTAGTCTTAAATAAAGCACCAACCAATACCAAATCTACAGAAATTGATGCTGCTTTAGAGTTGCTACAACAAGTCAAGTCTGTGAAAACACTAAATACCATTGTGCGTGATCGCAAACAATTTCGCGATGCAATGATCGAAGGAAAATCAGTATTAGAAATGGGTAGTAGTAAAGCAAAAGATGAATTAAATGAATTTTTGGTGGAGATCCTGTAATGGCGAAAAAACCACTCATTGTCGATTTTGATGATGCCTTTGAAATGGAACAAGCATTTATTAATGCAGCAGGAACAGGCAAAGTTGCATTGGTATCATCGACTGAAAATAATATTGTTGATCTACCTATAGAGCTTATTGACTTCTCAGAGCATCAACCTCGCATTATTACAGACAAAGTTTTACAAGATGTTGAAAAGCTTGCCAAAAGTATTGAAACGAATGGGCAAATTTATCCGATTGTTGTGATCAAAAAAGAAGAAACATATGAGCTTGTTGGTGGAGAAAAAAGGTTTCGAGCTGTTCGTGATGTATTAAAACATAAGACTATTCGTGCAATTATTCGAGATGATAAATCTACAGAAAAGACAGCTTTAATTTCATTGATTGACAATTTACATCGGTCAAATCTTAGTGATTTTGAATTAGTCAATGCTATACAAAAACACTGCGATGAGTTTGGTTATACTATACAAAATATAGAATTTATTACTCAAAAATATCAATTAGATCAATCTAAATACTTTAGATTAATGAGCTTTTATAAACTGCCAAACTATATAAAAGAAGATCTAAAAATCCACCCCAAAGCGATTTCAGGTGCAACCGCACAACAATTGTTAACTGAATTAAATAAACTGGTTTTAAAGTTTAACCATCAACTAGTTGAAGATACCACGTTAACCATATGGAAAAAGTACCTAAATGAATTTACAGAAACAAATCGTCCATCAAAAAAATTCATTTATCAAATAGAAAAAGCACTAACGGTACAAGAGACAGCTAAAAAACAAGATCAAAGCATCGAAAATGCCTCTCTAGTAAACAAAATGATCTTAAAAAATAAAAATGGTCTTAAATTTGGTTCGATTAAGATCGAGAAAAGTCTCAATGGGAAAACAGTCCTAAATATTCGCACCAGTTTAAATGCTGAATTTAATCAAGAAAAGATTGAAAAGTTAGAAGAATTTCTTGCCGGTTTAGATGACCACCCATAAAAATTATAAATTTCCACTGTGGAAATTTATAATTGAGTATCCAATATTTTTTTAAATATTGGGTACTGCTATTTATCATACATATTGAATTAAAAAGTGTTAAAGGGAAAAATGCTTACCAGAACGGTAACTGATCTTCTGATGGATCTAAAATTTCATCCATATCAGAATCAACAATATTTTTATCTTCATGATCTGCCTTTTTAGGCTTAACAGATTCTGTTGAGCCTAAGTTGTAAATTTAAAAATTAGCCATTTCAACAGTATTGAGTTTATACAGCCAGTATCAGCTGAGATGGTTACGATAGAAAAAAATTGGAAATGCAAAAAAAATCACTTGAAGTCCTGACCAAGTTAAGTGCAGTTTTGATATTAGATTTACCAGATTTTATTCGACATTTTATCTTGAATCTTAAAAACAAGCTGGATGCTTATATCAAAAGAATTCTTAACAAGGGTGAAAAATCCCATAAAGGTGTTGATGAATTTGAAATTCTAAAATGGTTAATCCATAAAATTTCTTTAGATTTGGAACAGGTTCCAAAGCACAAACATAAAGAGGTACATGCTGTTCTATTTACATGTTTTTTTACTCAATTGTCCGATACCTTAGGTTTGCCATTATCACGGTATATGAAGGTGGGAAAAAATCCGCAGCGTTGTGTTCAATTGAGTGCAAACACTTATAAAAAATACTTTGGCCTGAATAAAGACTTGAAGCTCAAGTTCGAACGAAACCTGAATATCAATTTTTACCCTGAAAAATTATGGTAGCTTTATGAGCCAAACTGATGAATTGTCAGCTGACAAGCAAATTAAACTATTGGAAGAATGGGTCAATCAACCCCTGAGTGTAAAAAAACAAATTTTGACTCAGCTCTTGGCGCAAGATCAGCAGGCACAGGAACTGTATGCTGCTGCTCACAAAATACATGTGGTGATTAAAAATAATCGGATAGTGACACAACAGAAATTATTAGCAGGGTTAACGCAATGGGCTAAAAGTGCATCTATAGGAGAACTAAGCGACCAACAAAAAGCAGTATTCATCTATTCCTATCTTTGTACTGCAGCCTTGTGTGAAATACTGAAGGAAATCATCTTGTTAGAGCCTCAGATTACAAGGGATGAAAAGGATGAAAAGGATGAAAAGGATGAAAAGGATGAAAAGGATGAAAAGGATGAAAAGGATGAAAAGGATGAAAAGGATGAAAAGGATGAAAAACAGGTTATTCTAAATAATTGTAAAAACAACAATAAAATCAACACAGTATCTTATAATTTAAAACTTCTTTTGCAAAAGCAGTTATCGAATACTGAGAAAAATAAACTGTTGTATAAAAAAGTTACACGCAAACTCCAAGCTATGGATGAATTTGATGCCAACGAGTTAAAAATTCTTTTAGAGCGTAAAACAATAAAAAATGATTTTGAACAGCTTAATCTTGGCCGTTATATTCAACAATTTATTATTGTTTTCAACGAGATTGCCAATAGTAGATTAAATTCAACAGTAATTAATGTTCAGGCTTTAATTAACGATATTAAAAAGGGCATGACCTATAAATCTGATTCAGGCACATCATCGTTGGATGTAGAGAATGAGGATACTGGACAGGATACAGAGGCCAATCTTGTCGATCCTGAACAGGATGAGATCGCCAAGCGGGTGAAGGGGAGTTTCTCTGATGACAAACAGAAACAGCTCGAAAAGCAAGCTAAGAGAATTCAGCGACGTGACTTAGCCTGTAAAACTAATCCGCTTTATCTGAAACCCAGTTTATTAACTGAGGTATATCAGCGATTGCAGAAGTGTTATCAAGAAAATAAGAGAAATGATGCATATCAATCGGCTTTAGCTGTGTGTGGTCTGATGTGTCTCTTGACCGGTCTGAGTCCAACGGTCTTTCAAAAGATCAAGTATTTGATTGATATTGGTAGAATTAAAAAAAAATCAGTCAAAAAAGTCATCCATTATTATTGGGTGATCGATCCTAAGTTGAATGCCAATCATTCCGGTGCCATGCAAGATAAAGCACAGCGTTATAATCGGGCCTTAACCCTGGAATGGCGCATGCCAGCACCCTGGATCACCAGTTTAGAGGCTTTAGAGGAACCTGAATTTTGTGTGATTGAGTACAATAATTTTTTGCGGGAAATTTTTAAAGAGCATGCAATTGGCGAAATCACCTGTGGTATGTTAGAGCGGCAAATCTATTTTTATATGGATATGGAGACGGATGATAACCTGGTCGCACACTTGCTGGCCAACAGAGATAGCCGTCATATCGTGCAATGGAACTATGAAGGGCGTCAGATCGATCAAATCGACCAGCATTTTCAAGGCTATATTAATGTTCTATTAGACCGTAGAAAAGGTGAACCATGGATTGAGGATGAACACCCTGGTCATATTTTTCATCGTGAGGAACGTATCGGCAGTCAGCGATGCTGGACTGTAGAGGCCGCGAGTAAATTTTTTAATCAGCTTTATCATTTTGTCAAAAACACATTAGCCAATACTCAAGCGAATCTGATCGAGAAGCTGAATGCTTACAGCATTTGGATGTGGCATCTTTCCTTAATCTGCCTGACGGTGCGTCCAATAGTCGGCATGCCGGGGTTACTGAAACATTATGATCCTAAGGCACAACTGCTTTACGTGCATGATAAAAAAACTGATTCACGAAAAGTAGGACGTCCTGTTCCTGTTACAGGCTACTGGCAGGATCATTTCAATGCATATCGAAAATATCTGACGAAAACCATCGAATCACTCGGGATAAAAAGTTTGCAAGCGCAATTGGAAAACGATGGTTTTATGCTCTATGTCATCTCACATCCTCGGATCAAGTCCCAAAAAGGTCAGGTGAATCTTGCTGAAGTCGTGGAGCATTTGGAGTTACAGCCCATGTCTGCTGATTTTGTCACGAATTACCTTAAAGAGACTGTACAGATTTATAAAAACTGGCCAAGGCATTTCACTAAAAATCATCTCGCCCTGAGTGGTGACATTCACAATACGCTATATACCCATGATAAGCAGAGCATGGGATTCAGTCACATTTCTGGATTAAGCCCTTATCTCTACAAACACGACATTCAGCAACAAGTTAAAAGCTTGCTCAACAAACTAGAAATCGCAAAGCTTGAAGTGCTTTAAAGGACCATCTTGTGCTTGATACATCACTTGTTACGCAATTAGAAAATGCCATTAAAAGAGAAATCGGTGACATTTTTAAGGAAATTTCTCAGCTGATCACTGCTACATACACAGATGTAAATTCTGACCTTGCTCAAATTGATTTTAAGTGGCTTGATCAGCAAATTCTGGACAAGTTTACTCTCTATAGAGCAGTTTTAGAGCAGCTCTGCCAAATATCCAAATTTAAGGGCAATGCTGCAGATTACCTTCAATTCTGTTTTAAACAAGTGAAACGGATTTGTAACGAGAAAAACCAGCAGTGGCAAAAGGATTACCCTTCCTATGCCGAGAGCTATGAGATTAAGTTGCCCGATTGGATAGTCTACACACCTAAACGTCTAGACAACGTTTTTTCAGGACGAAAGTTACAGCAGGGTACTATGCTCGTCGAGGTAAAAGAAAAACTGTATGTGAATTGGGCGGATTATCTCAAACAACAAACTCAAGGTATCTTCTTATACTCTACGGCTAAAGAGCAACAAAAATTAGTGAATACCTTGTTTGAATGTCTGTGTATTTCATTAATTTTTGATCAGGGATGCATGCAACCTGAACGACTGATAGCCATTCATGATGCGATTTTTCATATGAACCTGGATAGTGGCTTGCTTCCGATCTATTCAGGTGACGAAAAGGTTCAAAAAGCTTATGTCTTTTCATACACGTTGCCCTCGACAAAGTATGGCAACATCTATCGTCAGGATGGCGAAGAAGAGACGGAGTTATGGCAAACTCAGCATATCTATTTCAATGCCTTTGTGATGCTATGTTATCGACGGATTCAGGAGCTAATCAATAGATCGCAAGGGCATCAATTACAAAGCACTTCGCCATTGCTGTGCTGGGAAAAAGAACAGAGTGAAATTGAAACGGGGAATCAGCCTGAAGCCTTACTGCTAGAAAAACTTAAAATCCATTTAAACATTGTACTGAATATGGCGGAGGAGGGGGACTCTAGAAAAGCACGTGAGGATCAGCAGCCATTTACACAGCTTAATCACGTGAAGCTATTTTTAAAAGGCTTGGAAAAGACCGGTTTTGCCATTTTTAAGCATATGGATTATGTCTTGTGGCAAGAGATTCCTAATCTGGATGTTTTAAGTACCAGTGTACTGAACAATCAGATCATCACTTCGCCTTTAATCTATGAGCAGTATACACAGCTCTATGATCAACCCGATTGCTGGAAAACTATTCAAGCTAGAATCAAAAATCTTGAAAAAAAGCCTCAAGTCTTAGACTTGGAGATGCCTACAGTTACAGTCAAAACATTTCATGATCGACGAACCGGTCAACGTCATGAGCTGAAATCCTGGCTTTTATCTTTTCATCAGGATATCAAACCCAAACAGCTTGCGGATCAACTCCAAGAAAGCATCCAAAAATCTGAGGACTATAAATCTGCGTATGAGGCTGGAAATGGCGAGTACCTAGATTATGTAGTGGCTATTGCACATTTACGCGTGTGTCAGTGGTTAGAAAACGAATTTGCTTATCATGGGAAAGCAGCGATTAAAGTCTCAACAATCAAGCGTTACTATAGTAGTTTTGTGCTTGACCTACTTTGTTATGTTCTAGAACAGCAGATCAATCTAGATACAGCCACTGAAGAGCAGTTTGAGGAAATGTATCGCACGATTGTTGAAGAAAAACTGCTGAATGATCAGAAAAATCATAAAACGACCGCACAAACCAACAACAATAAAAAATACAATACCTCGGGTTATGCCTTTGATCGGCTGAAAGCCTTTCACCAATACTTAGTCAAGAATCATCGTGCACCGATTGTGCAATATTTATATGAACGTCAAAGTGACGGTTTATTTTTAAAAACCAGACTCATTAGTCCGCAGATGTTTCAATTGATGATACGGATTCTTAGAGAATACCCAGAAGCTTTGGGTCTGACTGAGCAGGATGCAACCTGTCTAGAATGGGTCTATACATTGGCATTTAGACTGGGCTTGCGTATTGATGAAGCTGCCGGGATCTGTATCGATGATTTTGTATCTCCGCAGTTACGAAAACATCCTGACAATCGACAGCTCTATTATGTGTTTGAATCCGCTTTAGATCAGCAGAAAGACGATCGATCTCACCATAAAATGAGAAAAACAATGGGTGATATTGATGATCTCACCCTTAGGATTCGTCTAAATTCTGAGCGTGATCTGAAAAGTGATAATGCCACGCGTCAGTTTGATTTAGCTTATTTTTTAGCACCGGACGAGTTCACAGGATTTTGTCGCTTTTATCAAAACCAGTTACCTGGCTCTAAAGCGACTGCAGCAGTCTGCAATAGAAAAATCAAACAGCTCTTTATGCTGGGTGAACAACCTTTATCCAGTACAAATTTATCAAAAATTACCCAGTTGCTGTTTAATACTGTATTAGGGACAAACGATCATCAATATACCTTTCACGCTTTCAGGCATAGTACCGCTTCACATTTGGCTATCCTTTTAAAAGGCAGCATAGCACTGGTACGTTGTTTTACTGACTATGATTCCGAGTTTGGGCGTAAGCTTAAAAAGCACATTTTACCCAATATGAAGGATGCTTCATCGCGTAGTGCCCAAGCCTGGTCTCGACTTGCGCATCTGATGGGGCATGAAGACATTCGGATCACTGCAAGACATTATCTGCATCATCTGAATATCCTGATTGCTGACATGTTTTATCAAGCAAACCGTGAATATTCACCTCAATTGATCAAGGCATTATTAGGCGATAGTCAGTTGATGCATCGCGATTTCAAGGTTAAATTTCAGTCGAATGAAACAGATATTTTAAAATTGATGAAGAAGATTCATTCACACACAGAAAATAATTCTCAAACTGCTGCATTAAAGAGCAAGAAAAAGCAGAAGCAGCCTCAACAACAGGACGTATTTTTATACCGTGAAACGTTTCTAGACGAATACCGGAAGTGGCGGGAAAAAAAAGAAAAAGCAACGATCGATCCTGAAGTATTGAAATTCATTCAATCGATCAGCCAGCCGTTTTCTCTCTATACAAGTCACGTCAAAAATGATGCTAATCATGAGGATCTTATCGGTTTTACTTGGAAGAAAATGGTGACATGGTCTAATCACTATGAGATTGAGAAACCTTTTAACTTAAATAAAAATGTAACCCAGAATGATCTTAAACATTTTTTTTATTGTTTAGAAAATAAAATTTCACTTGAAAAAGATCGTCCTATTTTGAATTTTAAGGCATCATCTGAAAATGACTTGATTGACTATCAAAGATTCTTAGATTTTATTAATAAAATTTATTCAAAAGATTCAGATAATTTTTTAAAATATTCAGATAATTTTGAATGGGATGAATATAATACGGGTGAATTTAATAATGTAAAAAAGGGCGAGGTGAAAATAAAAAAATATAAAATATGGAATAAAAAAGATAATAATTTTATTCAAAAGATGCTGTTGCAAAGCGTCTTTTACAAGATGAAAGAGTGCCTAGAGGTTCTATCAGAGGTTGACGATATCAACGGAAATTCATCAAAAAAAACACATTGAAATCAGATGGATATTTTTGTTGATTTTACAGCTTAGTTTTTTTTAGCATATTTTTGCAGAAAAGTGAGTTTTTATCGCTCAAAAACTGGGTAATTAAGGGTGAAAATCCAACCCCGGGTTTTAGGCTTTTTGAGTGTTTTTTAGCCTAAAAAACAGCATTGTTGAGACGCAAGACAATAATCACGCTACGTTAAAATTAATTGAAATATTATTGATATAAATAATACCTTTTGTTGTTAATAAAATAATAAATTAAAAGCGATTTAATATGAAATTGAGTGTTGTTTTAAATTAATTGGAGAATCAGTTTTAAATAATGTAACCCTCTATTTTGGGTTGATTTTTTTGGTTTTTTAACCAAATAAAAAGTACGTTTTTTCATATTATGTTGATAATTTTTAATCAATTTTATACATTGCTGAAGATAGAAACTGTATTTAAGTTGAATTAATCTGTTTTGATGAGTTAATGCTCATAAATGAAAATTCCTTATTCTAGCCTTTAGTTAAAACTGCTAATCATAAATATTCTAAAAATAGCCTAAGCTTAATAAGTGGTTCAAAAGGGGCCCAGGCCTTTGCTTTGTCAAAATCTGATTTGCCAAGCAAAGGCCTGGGAATCCGCGAATTTGATTTTTTGTTTTAATAATGCTCAATATTTTAATTTATTGAGGTCCTTTCATAGAATTAATGATTAAAAAAAGTCTAATTTGGTTTGACCAAAGAAAAAGATACAAATATGATAATTACATTACAGTAAAATCTGTAATCAGGCGTGGAAACCTGAAAATTACTACAGAAGCATTAAAACTGCTTTAAGCGGTTTTTTTGTGCTTATTATGCTTAGCTTGCCATTATGGTAGGCCAGGCAGGGCAGTCGATGACTGGCCGTCTTCTGTAGTGCGGTATTTCCACCCCTGTTTGGTCTACCTCCATCTCGTGGAAAAAGATGGTTGTAGATAGTAAAATCTAAACTACAGGTACTCAGCATGAAGATTTCATTATCTCAAATCCCCATTTCTCTTACGTTTCTTTTGTTAGCGCTGACCGGATATTGACGGTCATTTAATTCATCGCTTTAACCAAATTGAACGATATGCACTTTCAAATTTCGTATTTGAGCGAATATAGAGAAGTGCTGCCTGGAGAAAACAAAAAATGGGCCAAACTCGATTACTGACGAATATCATTCAGCGTAAAGTCATGTTGCCAGAAGAAATGTCACCATCAATGCAACGAGACAATTTTGAAGTTGCACTGACTGATTTTGAAAAGCATGCCATCATCAAATGTTTATTTAAAGCGGATAACCAGCGTTCTACTGAATGTTGGAGTGTGCGGGAAATTGCAAACTTTATTGGGAATTGCACAGAAGATCAAAATATCAATTTGTGTATCTTGTATTGGAAAGATATACACGGCAACATCTATATTATCGATGGGGCGCATCGTCTTTCGAGTATTTATGCGTGGGTCAAGAGATATTTTGCAGATGAACAAGCCACTCAAGCGCCTAATTTTAGCGATCAACAAAAAGAAGATATTCGTGACCTGCGAAATCATTTAGGGGATCTGGCTGACTTCCAAAAAATTTGTATTGATCCTAAATTTGCAGAACAAAAATCTAAATTAGACGATATTAAAATCAGTTTCCGGCAAGTGCTTGGTACTCCAGAAGATGCACGACGCGTATTCCAATCGATTAACTCAGATACTAAACGCCTGGATAAATATGAGGAATATCATCTAAGAAGTCGGGGAAGTGATGCATATTATGCGATCTATGCTTGTTGTTATATCAATGACAATAAATCCAATTTAGAAGAGCTTCAATATACACGTTTAAATGCGCTCATCGAGTTGGGGGAGAGGATCCATCAGCTGCTTTTCTCTACCATCTTATTAGATACTGAAATGAGTCATGGCAAAAAAATTGGCTTGGTCAATGAGCTCATGAATATCATCGCGGGTGATCGGATTCATAATATCATGAGCCTGAATCAGGGTGAACGCGTTGAAAAGATCATGTCACATCTGTTTACGGCCCTTTGCAGAATGGCCACTCCTGTAAAAAATACTGGGGTTCCGAGTTTGGGCTTACATCCGTTCTTATATTTTTATAAGGACCAGCGTTTTCAAATTACTTCCTTTCTAGCATGGTTTTCAATTGTGTTTGAAATTCATGAAAGTCGCATGCAGATTCATCATCGAACGATTAGTTTCAAGGACTTCACCCGGGTACGCCGTAGTATTGAGTTCTTGATCGCCAATTTCCCCGTGGCGACCACCGAAACGGTCGGCAAGTTCGGCAGTGGTATCAAGGGCTATGATCGGCTACAAATTGTCTATAAAGCCTTTATTTGCTTAAGTTTGGAAATGGAGGTTGATTTTGATGATGAGGAATGCCTGAATACATTTATTCTGTCCATGTCTAAGGCCTTCAAATACATAAACTTTAATGAGTTTTATGTTGAAAGATTTTTGGGGAATTATGATGATACGGTCGTGAAGCATGTGGTGGGATATGTGGAGTCGATTAGTCCAATCTCGCGCTCAAAGCCCAAATCCTTTTCAGCATTAACCAAAAGTTTACTTAAGCACAATTTTCTGGTGGGTAATCATAACTTTTGCCTCATTTGTGATGGATTAATCTATCTTGATTCTACTGAATCGGATCATAAAATTGCCAAAGCCGTTGGTGGGCAAGGGGTGCTAGAGAATGGTCTGCTGGTTCATCCAATCTGTAATAGAATGAAATCAGATCTCAGCTTAGAAGAGATCAGAGCGGATTTGTTTGGTGAGTTATTGTATTAATCAGCAGGGCTATGTTTTTGTGTTCTCAAGTGTGTTAATTAATGATAAATCACATGATTTAACTTTTGATCTATTTTGCCAATGTGGTTTTTTTAATTCAGTAGACCTCTTGCGAAAGTATAGTTTTATCTAATTTTTGAATTGGCTAAAGCCTCATAAAATATAGCTTTTGGCTGCTTAAAATTTGACTAACGCAAGAAGTCTAATGCAGAATCATAGTTAGAAGCTAGCTGTAGTTTCTGAATGATCGTCAAGATCCTTAGTTTTGCCCATAGATTCCCTCTATGGGTATTTTTTTGATCAAAAATCATGTGTAGATGCCCTAGAATAAACCTTTTAGCATTTCATAAGCAATCAAGATTAAGCCTGACACCATCAGCACCACAAAAATGAGTTCCACTCTAGTTAACATAGTAATTCCATTTACTTTTCACCCAATTTATGTGGCAAATAAGTCGTAGTAGCAATGACATAACATGACATAGAAAATAATCAAAAAGACAGAATTTGGATTTTTATATTCAAGGTGAATTATTAAGATAATTGTGAAAACTTCATAGGAACTTCTTTTTTCTCAATGAAAATGTTATATCCTTAGAGTCTGCATGATCCATTTGAAGCGAGAATTTTATGAAAAAAGTTATTGGTATGAGAAATAGCCGTACTGAAGCCTTTAAAATCGTAAAAGCTTCATTTGCCGTAGATAATTTGGTTGTAGATAATAAAGGCTTACAAGCAATTAATGACTATGTGACGGGTTCTAAGACATTTGAACAAGCCAGAAATACACTCGTTGAAATGTACCGTGTACGATAAAAATGTTTTTTGATGATGCACTACATTATTATCTGACGGAAGAAGATTTT
>NZ_SGSW01000074.1:0-10312 GCF_004209125.1 Acinetobacter sp. WCHAc060033
AATGGAGCATACCATTGCGTAGCAGGATCAAACCAAATGGCAATATTTCCGCGACTCATGAGTGCTCGGTTATATGCGGGCCAATTGGTTGTGCGATAGATTTTGTGTGTAGGCTTCTTCATTTGAAAATTATATCGCTGAAAAAGCCTTTACAGATAGGTTTGTACAACAAAGCCATTTGCAGTGAAAGAATAGGCGAAACTTGTCTTAAATAATGGTAATTCCTCATCTTTAAAATAAAGAACGCCCGATGAAATTCATCAGGCGTTTACTTTAAATAAGTGTCAGCTTATTTTATAACCAGATGTACTTGTCAATTATGATTCTTATTCTCCATTGCCTTTAAAAAACAATCTTGCTATTTTTGACTTTTCACACCATTTTGTTCAATTTGTACTGCGGCTTGCCAGCTAGGTAGTTGGCTTAAACCTGCTACATAACGTTGGATATGGGGATAATTTTCACCTTGTCCCATATGATAAACTAAAGCATGTAGTCCAAAGCCCATCATAAAGTCAGCACCGGTTAAACGGTCTGCCACTAGAAATTCTTTATCTTTTAAATATTCATTTAAATAGCCAAATACTTTATCGAACTCAACTTGAGTATAATTTTCTAGAAATACCAACTTCGTACCCTGCTTAGTTTCTATCGCATTAAACGTTTTCAACAAAAATGGCAGCATGGCAGAGCTTTCTGAGAAATGAATCCACTGTAGATAATCGACATAGGTAGATTCATCCATATCTGGTGCTAAATGCGGCGCAAGTTTCTGAATTAATAACTCAACGATTGCGCCTGACTCTGCAATAACTTTGCCATCCCATTCCAATACTGGAGATTTCCCTAAAGGGTGAATGGTTTTTAAAGAGTCAGGGGCCAAATGCGTGCTTGAGTCACGATAATAGCGTTTCAGCTCATAGGGCTGCTTGATTTCTTCAAGTAACCACAAAATGCGAAAAGAACGTGATTGATCTAAATGATGTAGTGTGATCATGATAATTCCTATTTTTTTAAATTTTTACAACCACTTTGCCAAAGTTTTCGCCTTTCAACATACCATTGAAAGCATTGATCGTGTTATCTAAACCTTGCACCATATGCTCTTTATATTTGATTTTTCCGTCTTTCAACCATTCAGACATTTGCTGATAGAATTCCGGATACTGACTGCCATAATCATCAAAAATAATAAAGCCTTGCATGCGAATACGCTTTTTTAAAAGGGTGGAAATAAAGCCCGGTAAACGGTCTGGCCCTTGTGCTTGCTCGGTAGCGTTATACTGGGAAACCACACCACACACCGGTACACGTGCCGCAGAGTTAAGCAATGGCCATACCGCATCAAACACTTTACCCCCGACATTCTCATAATAAATATCAATACCGTTGGGAGCTGCTTGTTGTAATTGTTCTGCAAAATTTTCATCATGATGATTGATACAAGCATCGAAGCCGAGTTCTTCTACTGCATAGCGACATTTTTCAGGCCCACCTGCGATGCCAACCACGCGACAACCTTTAATTTTACCAATCTGTCCAACCGTAGCACCAACAGGTCCTGTTGCAGCTGCAACGACCAAAGTTTCACCAGCTTTAGGCTGACCAATGTCCAACAACCCCATATAAGCAGTAAATCCTGGCATTCCCAAAATACCCAATGCCCAAGATGGATGTTCAGGTTGCATACCTAAGCTTTGACATGCAGTCCCATTAGAAATTGCGTAGCCCTGCCAGCCATTTCCGGAAAGAACCCACTCGCCTTCTTTGAATTTTGGGTTTTTAGAGGCCACCACTTGACTGACTGTTCCACCGACCATCACTTCGCCAATTTCAACCGGTGCTGCATATGAAGGAGCATCACTCATGCGACCACGCATATAAGGATCGAGTGACAAGTAAATGGTTTTTAACAATATCTCGCCTTGTTTAAGTTCATTGAGTTCAACTTGTTCAATACGAAAATCGCTGTGTTTTGGCTCACCCACTGGCCGTTTAGCTAAAACGATGCGTTGATTAATAACTGTTTTCACACATATAACTCCATGTTTTATTTAAAAGTATTTTTCTTCACAATCAAAAACTGTGATTAAAATTTCTTTACATCCATTGTAGATGAGTTATAATAAAAAACAATACGACTGGTCTATTTTTTGCAATAGAGTAAATAATTAATATGAAGCCTACTCCTATTAAAAAGTCTGAAGCGAAGCGCATACACATTCTTAACACCAGTTCAGACCTGATTTTGCATAAAGGTTTTACTGGCGTAGGATTACAGGAAATTTTACAGAGCTGTGAAATCCCTAAAGGCTCGTTTTATCATTATTTCCAATCTAAGGAAGCTTTCGGATGTGAATTGGTACAGCATTATGTAGACAATTACCAAGTCCGTTTAAATGATGTATGGCGTTGTGATAAATCCCCTTATCAAAAGCTGATTGAGTATTTTAATTTATGGATAGCAGATCCTGAAACACAGTGTGGTTGGGCGGATAGCTGTTTAATTGTGAAACTTGCCGCAGAAGTTGCCGATCTATCTGAAGATATGCGCTCGATTATGTCCGCTGGCGTTGATGATGTAATCCAACGTATTGCTGGTTTAATTGATTTGGGAAAACAGGATCAGTCTATCCAAGCAGATACCGAGGCCTCTACTTTGGCACAAGTACTTTACCAAATGTGGTTAGGTGCAGCATTACTGAGTAAGTTGCAAAAAGATAAAACACCATTACATCAAGCTCTGAGAGCAACTAAATTTCTATTAAAAAGTGAAGATTCATAAAAATTAAATATCAACTACATAATTAATAATTCATGATAGCAGTCCAATGATTACCTATTATTGTGTTGCTATTAGATCAATTTACAATCCATGAGTATAGCGCACAATGAATTCTCCTTCTAAAGCCCTCATGACTCGTATTTTAGTTGGTTATTTAGGCTTATATCCCACACTATTACTGGTTCTCACTTTATTAAAGCCAATTACACAGCATCAAAGTTTCCCGATGATGGTGTTGATTGAAGTCATAGTATTAGTGCCAGTAACGCAACTGATTTCTTTCCCACTGGCAGGTTGGCTCATTACACAGCTAAAAAATTTTAAGAATTTGTTTTAAGAAGAATTTATGCTGGCAACAGCAATCCTAAGTCCTTATTTTGCCAACCACAAAGGTTGGCAAAATAACTTACTTAGTCGATATTAATCTGCGTAAGCTGGATAATCAATATAGCCTTTTTCCGTCCCACCATACATACTGCTTGCATCTACTGCATTCAATGGCCAGACATTGGCGATGCGATCGGGTAAATCTGGATTCGCAATAAATGGGCGTCCAAATGCAATTAAATCGGCCAGTCCTGCCTCTAAAATTCGAGTCCCTCTTTCTGCCGTATATCGACCTGCATATATAATCCGACCACTGAAAGTGTCTCTGACATCTCTACGAAAATCATGAGGAAGTTCTGGTGCATTATCCCAATCAGCTTCTGCAATCGATAAATAGGCAATCCCAACTTCTTCAAGTATCTTTATGGCCTCAATATAAGTCACATGTGGATCATCTTCAACTAAACCCATGTAGACACGATCTTCCTCTGTACTTTCAAATAAGGGGGCAAAACGCACTCCTAAACGATCTGCACCAACTACCTCAGCAACTGCCTCTACTACTTCACGTAAAAAACGCAAACGATTGTTTAGTGATCCACCATATTCATCTTCACGGTGGTTACTATGTGCAGAGATAAATTGATTCACCAAATAACCATTTGCACAATGAATTTCAACTCCATCAAAACCAGCAGCCAAGGCATTACGCGCTGCTTGAGCATAGAGTTGCACTAATTCTTTAACTTCTGCATTGCTTAAAGCACGTGGCATAGAAGGATCAGCCAAGGCCCCCGCATTGGGCCCGGTCTCAATAAAGACTTTAACATTACTATCAGCCCCGATAGCCGAAGGTGCGACTGGTGATGCATGATTGGGTTGCAAAGATGTATGTGAAACACGCCCAACATGCCAAAGTTGTGCAAAAATAATGCCTCCTTTAGCATGCACTGCTTCCGTCACTTTACGCCATCCAGCAATCTGTTCAGGGCTGTAAATACCGGGAGTCCAAGCATAGCCTTGACCACGTGGCTCGATTTGCGTACCTTCGGTGACCATAAATCCTGCCCCAGCACGCTGTTGATAATAGGTTGCCATTAATTCATTTGGAATATTCCCTGGCTGAGTACTGCGCGACCGCGTTAATGGTGGCAATACAATACGGTTTTGCAAAACATAAGGGCCTAAGTTTAAGTTTTGAAAAAGTTTGCTGGCTTTCATTTCACTGTATCCAAGTCATCATGACTTAATTGATCTACATTAAATACCCTTCCTTCCTGTATATAGAAAAAATAAAGGAAGGAAAGCTATTAACTCAGGCCCTTCACCATTAAATGAGGGTTATTTTGCTTATTGCGCCAGTTGCTCAGAGTCAGAAGTTTCATTTACTGCTAAGCACCACAACAGACACTAGCTACTCTTTATTTCAACAATTGAAGTAATGCTGAGGCAGTTGCAGCAGAAGATGCTGGATTTTGTCCAGTAACCAGCAAGCCATCTACTTGAACATATACTTGCCAATCATCCACTTTAGAATAATGACCACCGTTTTGTTTAAGCATGTCTTCGACTAAAAATGGTACAATTTCAGTCAAACCTACAGCGGCCTCCTCAGTATTGGTGAAACCAGTCACTAATTTACCTCTGACTAAAGGCGCTCCATTACTTGCTTTCACATGACGAAGAACACCCGGGGCATGACACACTGCTGCAACAGGTTTGCCAGACTGAATCGCCTGTTCAATCAGAGAAATTGAAATCGGATCTTCTGCTAAATCCCACAATGGGCCATGCCCGCCTGGATAAAACACTGCATCATAATCAGCTACAGAAATTTCGCTAAGTTTATGCGTCTGTGTTAATGCTTGCATTGCAGTTGGATCTGCTTCAAAACGATGAGTGGTTTCAGTTTGAGCATCGGCTAAATTACTTTTCGGATCTAGTGGTGGCTGCCCACCTTGAGGCGACGCCAGCGTAACTTCAGCACCAGAGTCAATAAAGGTGTAATAGGGTGCAGCAAGTTCTTCTAGCCAGAAACCTGTTTTCTTACCAGTATTGCCAAGTTGATTATGTGAGGTTAAAACGATTAAAATTTTCATGTTATTTCTCCGATAATTTTCATGATTGAGGAGCATTGTTACAGGGTCAGAGCATGCCAGATACGCGCATTTAGCTTAGATGCTCATCTCGAGAATTTGGCGACTGATCTCTAATGAAACATTTTTATGTTCGCCTAGCTGTGTAAGATTATGTGATTTAAGTTGCGTAATGATGATCTCAATATCTGTCTCCCCCAGTCCATAATCGCTAAGACGAGTCGGCAATCCAAGTTGCTCAAAGAAGGCTCGAGTACGAGCAATAGCAGTATCAATACGTTGTTCTTCATCACCTTCGACAATCTGCCAGACACGAGTCGCATATTGTAGTAATTTTTCTCGCTTCTCTTGACGACGTACTTGTAGATTGGCCGGCAACACAATTGCTAAGGTACGAGCATGATCAATACCATGTAAAGCCGTGAGCTCATGTCCAATCAAATGGGTCGACCAATCTTGTGGTACACCTGCTCCAATCAGGCCATTCAGTGCCATGCTGGCGGTCCACATTAAATTGGCACGCGTGTCATAATCTGCCGAATCTTCCAAGACTTTCGGTCCAATCTCAATCAGGGTTTGCAATAGACCTTCGGCAAAACGATCTTGTACTTGTGCATTGACAGGGTAAGTTAAGTACTGTTCCATGACATGAATAAATGCATCGACCACGCCATTTGCCAACTGGCGCGTCGGCAAGCTATAGGTTTTATTCGGGTCTAGCACCGAAAATTGCGGAAAAACATAGGGACTGCTAAATGCAAGTTTGGCTTGGGTCGATTTTCTGGTGACTACCCCACCACTATTCATTTCTGAACCAGTTGCCGGAAGGGTGAGTACACTCGCAAAAGGCAAAGCTTGGGTAATTTTATTACCATGGGTTTCTAAAATCTCCCATGTATCCCCTGTATAATTGACTGCTGCTGCAATAAATTTAGTACCGTCAATTACCGATCCACCACCGACAGCCATTAAGAAATCAATCTTTTGTTCACGAATCAGCTCTACAGCTTTCATGAGGGTTTCATAACTCGGATTCGGCTCAATTCCGCCAAATTCATGAATTTCTCTTGCACCTAATGCTTCACGCACTTCAGCTAAAGTACCATTCTTACGTGCACTTTCACCACCAAACAGCATTAATACTTTTGCTTCTGTAGGCACATAGTCATTGATTTTAGCTATTGTATCGCCACCAAAAATAATGCGGGTCGGATTATAAAAGTTAAAATTCAGCATATTTTTATCCTAGGATGATCAGTTAATTGATTTGAAAAACCACCGTTATTCATCAAATAAACTTTTAAAAAATCGGACAACACTGCGGCTTTTGCCTACACCATGTGCTAACTATACATAAAAATAGACCAGTCGTCTATTTTTTTAAAATTATTTCAGCTTGCCGACTTGAGTGATGGTTAAACACATTCAGGCTTGTTCTTTACCAGTTTTATTATTGATGTATTTTCACGAGCGATTGTTGGATGGAAGATATCAACACGTATGACTATTGACATGGTCGTGAACGCATTGGCTGAAACAGTGAATGGCTCATACAAAATAGCAATGATTAAATATTTTAAAAGCAGATTGGCATGGTTTAGCAGATGTACAAATGCAACGCTAAATCAGATAGATTGGTTCAATATAAAGCATGTAAATAGTTATATTCGTTTATTTACCGTGTTTTGGATATTGCCCCATGTAAATGATGAAATTAAGCCATTAAATAAAGTAGCCCAACTTAAATATAAAGCCTCTGACAAACATCACCGGGTTGAAGTGCTGCCTTTCATTCAAAATTTCAGGCAGCAACCTCTTACATTTAAGCGTCGGTTTAACCTGGTAGTTTACTCGCCAAAACATCTACTTTTTCAATAGACGGTGGCTCTGAAAATAGCTCTTCGGCCTGAGCCATCAACGCAGCTGCAACCTTGCCAGATAAATGTGCTTGGCGACCCGCCTCATCAGGAAATGCATCAAAAATACCAAATGTTGTAGGTCCAAGACGTAGGCCAAACCACGCAACTGTCGCAGGTTCTTCCATTACAATAGGTAAACCGGCTTTAAGGAAAGCTTCCACTTCGTCTTCTTTACCTGGTTTAGCTTCAAGGCGGACATATAAAGCTGTTTTAAGCATGACTAAAACTCCACAATTGATTAGAATTAAAACGAGTCTGACATTGCTAATGGATGCATGTCAGAAAGTTTTGTTGTATAAAAGTTAAAAAAAATTACCATAGCTGAGCCAAAATTTGGATGTTTATTTCGGCATAATGCTATGAATTTATTCAAGTTAATATCATTAACATTTGAATCAAAAAATATTGCTCAAGAAGCATTCAAGAACAACATTGTACATCCTCATATCTATGAAAGTTATTTAGCTAGGAATTTGCTGTGAAACTCTATATGTTTCTCTATAAAGCTCGCAATGAAGTAATAGCTATGGTCATACCCTTCTCTTAGGTTAAGTGTAAGAGGATATTCTTGTTCCAAACAAATATTACTAAGAAGCTTAGGTCTTAACTGTTCTTCAAGAAAATCATCAGCTGTTCCCTGATCGACTAAAATAGGTAAATGAACTTCAGCGTTTTTGATTAATTCAATCGCATCATAGCTTTTCCATAAAGTTTCGGTTTCACCAAGGTAGTGTGTGAAAGCCTTTTTCCCCCAAGGTACTTGGCTAGGTGCAACAATCGGTGCAAAAGCAGAAATACTTTTAAACAGCTCAGGATTTTTTAACCCAATGACTAATGCACCATGCCCCCCCATGCTATGTCCCATAATGCTTTGGACTTGATTGGTCGGAAAATTCAGGTCTATCAGATTTCTGAGCTCTTCCACAATATAATCATACATTTTGAAATGCTGTGACCAGGGTGCTTGTGTTGCATTCACATAGAATCCTGCGCCTTGGCCTAAATCATAATCTGCATGATCTGGTACATCCTCTCCACGTGGGCTGGTATCTGGTGCAACAATAATGACTTTATGTTCAGCCGCATACTTTTGTGCTCCGGCTTTAGTAATAAAGTTCTGTTCGTTGCAAGTCAGTCCTGATAACCAATATAAAACTGGCAACCGCTCATCTTTGTCATGAGGTGGCAGATATATTGAGAATTTCATTGAACAGTTTAATGCTATTGACTGATGGCGATACACTTCTTGCGATCCACCAAAAGAAGCATGTTTCTCAATTATTTCCATAATCAATTACCTATGTTGAGCAAGACTTCATGAGAAATCGAGTAAACAAAGAGTCTGACATTCTCCACAGAGAATAGTGATTAAGATTTAAAATGTAGGCAGGTTTGTTGAACCTATACACGATGCCTAAACAGATAGATCGGTTTTACAGATAATGTGCCGTTTTAGAGGATTCCATGCATGTCATTCATGATGCACATGCATGGAAAACTATAAGGTCTGACGGAATTATTCGTAATGAATTACAGTACGAATTGACTTACCTTCATGCATTAGATCAAAGGCTTCATTGATCTGATCCAAGCCCATCGTATGTGTCACAAATGGTTCTAATTGAATTTTACCTTTCATGGCATCTTCAACCATTCCTGGAAGTTGCGTACGACCTTTTACGCCACCAAAGGCAGAACCTAGCCATTTACGACCAGTAACCAGTTGGAATGGACGGGTAGAGATTTCCTGACCTGCGCCAGCTACACCAATAATTACGGATTGTCCCCAGCCACGGTGTGCACTTTCAAGAGCTGCACGCATCACATTCACGTTACCAATACATTCAAATGAATGATCTACACCCCAGCCAGTCATTTCGACAATGACTTGCTGGATTGGTTTATCGTAGTCTTTAGGGTTTAAGAAGTCCGTTGCACCAAACTCTTTTGCCAGCGCAAATTTATCTGGATTCATGTCAACCACAATAATACGTCCTGCTTTAGCTTGACGTGCGGCTTGTACGACTGCCAGACCAATACCACCTAAACCAAAGACCGCAACACTATCACCTTCTTGTACTTTAGCCGTGTTGTGTACTGCACCGATACCCGTTGTGACACCACAACCCAGTAAGCAGACATGTTCGTGATTGGCTTCAGGATTAATTTTAGCCAATGATACTTCTGCCACTACCGTGTATTCACTGAACGTTGAGCAGCCCATGTAGTGGTAAATCGGTTGACCATTGTAGGAAAAACGAGTGGTACCATCTGGCATTACGCCTCTACCTTGAGTTTCGCGAACGGAAATACACAAGTTCGATTTTCCAGATTTACAGAATACGCACTCGCCACATTCAGCAGTGTAAAGTGGAATAACATGATCACCTGGTTTGACGCTAGTCACGCCTTCACCAACCTCAACTACGACACCAGCACCTTCATGCCCGAGAATAGCCGGAAAAACACCTTCAGGATCATCGCCAGACAAAGTAAATGCATCTGTATGACACACACCGGTATGGGAGATCTTAATTAATACTTCACCTTTCTTTGGTGGTGCAACATCAACTTCAACAATTTGAAGAGGTTGACCAGGACCAAACGCAACAGCAGCACGTGACTTCATGCAATAATTCCTTATACAGATCTATTTTAAATATGATTTTAGAATCTTGGCGATTTCAGCCAATTCTTCTTTTCGTTGTTGTTCTGTGGTTTCACCTGATACTAAAGTGTCCTTTAAATGAACCTCCAACATTTCATTCATCAAACCATTAATAGCACCACGCACAGAGCATATTTGTTGCAGAATTGCACCACATTCCACATTGTCTTCTAACGCTTTTTCAATCGCTTGCGTCTGACCTTTGATCTTTCTGACGCGTAGAAGAATCTTTTTTTTGTCTTCAACCTGATTAGGCATCAGACCTCCTTATTTGCTAGCATTAATACTATAGTACCCCATAGTATAAAAAAAGCAATAATTTTTATAAATCGAAAATTAAAAAGATCTTTAGCGAAAATTTTCTATCCCTGTTTTTAGTTTTTTTAAATTAACATCGTAGAGCTGATGCTAAAGTCACAAAGAATGGGACTTTTAGCTCCCATTTTTTTATTTTGGTTCGGCTTTGTTGCACAAAGATTTAAAAGATAACACTCTGCTCATTTGAACAGAATTCAAG
>NZ_SGSW01000075.1:0-10022 GCF_004209125.1 Acinetobacter sp. WCHAc060033
AGCTAGCAGCTCTCTTTTTTATGATAGAAGTGTACTCACTAGTACACTTCTATCATATCCATTTTACATAATGGTCATTATGAATAGTTATTACAATTTCATTAATTATCATATAGATATATTTTTTTGACTTCGTATAAGGTGTATTATGTTTATTTTAGAAAAACTAATTGATTCTTGAAAGTAAACAGGCTTCCATTATCAGATATTAAGAGGTCTCAAATTCTTTCTGATAATAGATTAACTAATACTTTTAATTCATCTCGTAATTGATTTAAGTTATCAAACTCAATGTTCTTGGTAAGCTCTTTAGGAATCTTTTCTGCTTCAGCAGATAAGTCTCGCCCTTTATCTTTTAATGAAATAAAAACTCGTCTTTCATCATTAGGATCACGTGATCGATTAATTAGACCAGATGTCTCCATTCTTTTTAATAGTGGGGTTAATGTTCCACTATCAAGATGTAAAATTTGTCCAAGATCACCCACACTTACACATTCTTTTTCCCACAAAACCAACATCACTAAATATTGAGGATAAGTGAGTCCGAGAGGTGTAAGAAAAGGGCGATAAGCTTTTACGATTAAATTAGATGCAGCATAAATAGGAAAACATAGTTGCTCATCTAAGCAAAGCTGATTCTTGGACATAGCTTTTTATTTGGTATAGACAGTGGTAGACACCTGTATATTACCTCGAATAGCATTGGAATAAGGACATACTTGATGCGTTTGTTCCACGATTTTCTCTGCCTCAGCTTGTGAAATACCTGAAAGCGTGACATCTAAGTGTACTGTCAAGGCAAATCCACCATTGCCATTAGCAACTATTCCAACAGTACTCAGGACCTCTACATCGTTATCACGGATTTTATATTCTTTATTGCTACGAGTTACATGGATCACTGCATTTCCAAAGCATGCAGCATAGCCAGCTGCAAATAATTGTTCAGGATTCGTTGCATCACCCTTACCACCTAATTCTTTTGGCAAAGCCAATTTTAGTTCTAAGATACCATCTTCACTACGAATATTTCCTGAACGTCCACCGATTGCTTTAACCTGGGTAGAATAAAGATTACTCATTTTGATTACCTTTAAATAAATACATTGTGTGCAATATAATTGCACACAATGTATTTATGTCAACTGTTTTTTATATTCCATTTAACATAATAGAGCTTATACGAAACGTGTTTTTAATATTACTTTAATATCAGTATCTTATCGTTATTCATACCCTCTGGAACGTTCTCGTTCAACCGACTTGGAAACAAGTCGGTTTATTTTTAAGCAAAAATGTAACTTTTAGCCAATAAAGTTGATCAAAAAACATTCGTTTTTGCATTTTTTCCTGATTTCTCAAGGGTCACAGTTCAGAAATAATCCCCAATTTCTGCGGACAACTCTTGGAATAAAATAGGCCAACTTTGTAAGCCAAAACTTACATAGATTTAAGGGTTTTGCGGATTGGTAATCCAAGGTATTAGCCCTATGATGAATACATAAGGGAACTGGATGTTTCCAGAAAACAAGAATAAAAAAATAGCGCAAGGAATGGGCAACACGAGATCAGTAAGACGAGCAACCCGATATGAAAAAGCCCGACAGGATGTCGGGCTTTTTTATTATATTGATTAAGATAATAATTAATTTATAATTTATTGTAATTTAATAAAAATTAATGGGGAAAATATGATTGATTGTGAAAAAAAGTTAGAGGAATTAAGCATAAAACTAAAAGAGCTATCTGATGCAGAAAAAGAATGTTTACAAGATTTAAGCTTTCCATTTATTCCTAATTTTGATGAAAGTTTTAAATTATCAAAAAATAAAATTTTATTAGTTGGACAAGAAACAAGAGGATGGCAAGGGAAACTCAAAAAGTTTTTAGAACCAGAGTTAGATATAAAAAGTATTATTGAAAATAGTAAAAATCGTCATATTACACTGTCTGATACGGAATCGGCTGGTCAAAGTAGTTTCCTTCAATTTATGAAGAAAATTAAAAGTAAGAATAATAATGAATATGTTCAGTGGTTAAATTTCTATTTATTTGATTATAAAAAGAAATCTTTTAATAAGCTGAGTAAAAATAATTCATATAAAAATGTATATGAAGAATTAAAACAACTGTCTATTCAGAATTTATCTGAACAGATTATAGAGCTAAAGCCCAAAGTAATTTTCTTTGTAGGTCAATATCATCATAATTTCCCTAAATTGGAAGAAATCTTAAATCTATCATCTAATGAAAAAATTATTTTAAAAGAGCCAGTTGATAAATTTACGATGAAGATATGGAATGATGAAATATTAGTATTTCGAGCACCTCATCCAGCACATTTTGCATCAGTTTCACAAAAGGCGAGAAAAGCTACTTTAAATTATTTACAGCTATTTAATGAAAGTGAAGATATTCTAGAATTTAGAAAAAAATTATCTTTGATGTAAAAGAAACTAATGAAAATAGGAATTTTTTGGTACTGGAATCATCAAGTGATTGGCATTGCTCATACTTTTGAGTATGAGCAAGCTGATTCAATTGGCCTCATTGATAGTCCATACACCCATGTAGAATATTGGACAACTTTACAAGAACAATATCCTGAGCTACAAAACTATGAATACGAGCAGATTCCAAGAGGTCGAATCATTTTTGATAAAAATAAATCCAAAGCAATAATGTATTTAGATAAATCATTGCTCTACAAATCCAAAGTGAAGAGGCTCTATTCTTTTTTCGATTTAGATGAAAAAAAAGTTATTCTTAGGAAAGATCCGCACTATCGGATTTTATAAAAGTGCTGTTTAACCGATTTACTTTAGTTAAAATAAAATATTCATTTTCAGAAGGTCTAATCAATGAGAAAACGTCTTAAAGATTATAATCTTGATCAAAGTTCACAACGAGAAAAGGTTTCTGGTCAAGTATTACCTATGCAGTTTAGTCATGATGAAGCGACTAAACGAGTCGTCATGCATAGTGCTAAGCGTGTAATTCAGCAACATAAAGCTGAGATCCAAGAGTTAGCTTATAAATGAGTTTAATTAGCTCAACATTTGTTATAGCTGTTCACGATGAAATTCTTGTGCAAACAGGCGTTGGACGTGCTGGTTGCCATATTGATAAATTAGAAAGTGTTCTAAACCGTATAGATCAGCAAATGTATTACAGCGGTGTTGATGATATTTTTGAAATAGCAGCTTGGTTTGGTATAGCTATTTCAAAAGGACATGCTTTTGTTGATGGTAATAAAAGAACAGGCCTCGCAGTAATGCTAACCTATCTTGAAATTCAAGGAATCACCATCTTAGAACAAACAGGACTAGATGACTTAATGGTTGATATCGTTGAATCTCAAGAATCACATGACACTTTATCTAAACTGGTCGCAGAATTCTTATATGATCTATCTGTCATTTAATGACTTGGAATTAATAGGTTGAAGACACTATTTGGCTATAGCTGTAATCTCTATCTGAATATTTTCATCATAGAGATTTTCTAGAATTTCCTTATATATTTCATAATTATCTTTCTCATAACATACAAAAAACACTTCATCTACGGCTTCACATGAGGGTAATGTCATCATGATAGATCCAATTGCAAATTCAGCTGCCTGCTGTAATGGATACTTATAAATCCCTGTTCCTAAATTTGGAAATGACACTGTTTTTGCTTGAACCTGATTAGCTTTCAAAAGTGCATTGCTATAAGCATTACATAAGAGTTGAGGTTCATTTTTTTCACCGCCTAACCATCTAGGTGGAACAGCATGAATCAGATATTTTGCAGGTAAATTTCCAGCTGTCGTTACTTCCGCATTTCCAACAGCACATCCACCTTTTTCTTGATTAATCTGAATGCACTCTGATTTCATTAAAGATCCTGCTTTTTTATGGATCTTTCCATCTAGTCCACCACCACCAAGTAATGATTTATTAGCTGGATTCACAATAGCATCTACAGATAAGGTAGTAATATCCCCATGTACTAATGTAATCCGATTCATATAAAATAGGTTCCAATCATTAATAAATTTTTGCAAATATTTTAATAAGTTAAATAACAAGGGGAAAGTATGCAATCAAAAGTTTTACTTAATTTATTAGATGAGGTTGTTCAAGAAAAAAAAGTAAATTCTTTATTTTTAAATCGATATAAAAATCTTCTAGCTCCAAAGTTTTCCATCTTTAGCTATTTTCGCACAGATGAATTAATACTAAGTAATATCCTAGCTGACCTACTAGATCCTCAAGGTAGTCACGGACAAGATTATCTTTTTATCAAAAAATGGATTGAACTTAGAAAAAATGGATTAGATGAATCTTGGCAAAAAATTAACTTAGACCAGTCTAAAATCACCGTTAAGTTGGAAGAAAAAAATTGGCGTTTAGATACTTTAAGAAGGATGGATATCCTAATTGAGATTTTTTGTCATGGTGAAAAATACGCATTATGTATTGAGAATAAGCCTTTTGCATCTGATCAAAAGAATCAACTTAAAGATTATGCTGACGAGTTGGAGCAACGCTACCCCAACCAATGGCAACTGATTTATTTATCTGGTTCTGGAAAAGAGCCTAGCGAATACAGTATATCGAAAGAAGATTCCGAACTTCTACAATCGCAGAGCAAGTTAGCTGTATTGGGCTACGCAGATTTAATTAAATGGTTAACTGAGTGTATTCTTTATACGAAAAATGATCGAGTAAAAGTCTTTCTAGAAGAATTGAAATTATATATCTCTCAAAACTTTATTACGCAACTTAGCAACGAAGAACAAACTGTTATGTTAAAAAATATCTTAGATCATGATGACTACATTAAAGCACTAATTGAAGTCGAAACATTGAAACTACAAGTACAAGAAAACTTACTGGTAAAGTTTAAGGAAGACCTAAATCAATTATGTGAAGGTTTTACTCTTGAGGGTGAGCTCACATCTAAAGCCTATTCAGGAATTAGTATTTTCAAAAAAGATGAATCTAAAAAAATTAGATTTAGAGTTGAGTTCGATCGCTCACGATTTGGATTATTCTTTTTAGGTATAGTTTTATCAGATTTTACAGATGTAATTGTGACTGTAGAAGAACGAGAAAAGTTATTAAATCTTGTTCAAGAACAATTTCCATCTATTAAATTAGGTCAGTCACCTAATTGGCCTATCTATATTGATATTCCAGAGTTAGCTCACTGGGATAGCAATGGTGATATTTGGGTCAATATAAAAAATGGTACTCTAGCTCAACGTATTTACAATGATTACTTCATAAAACTAAATGAAATCATAAGTACAAGTGGTATTTAACCACTTAAATTATAAATTAAGACCTTCTAACTAAAATATTCAAAGCCCTCAATCGAGGGCTATTTAACATAAAATCTCTTATGCGAAATACAACAACAAAAAAAGCCCAGCTTAGGACTAAACTTACAACTAAAAAAATATTTAATTAATTGATAATTCAATATTTTTTATTTCTTAATTCATTTACTTCTAAAATAGCTTTTTCAATCTCAATCGTCGTAATGCTTTTCCCATCGTGGGTGTACTTTGATAAATTATTTAAAGCTATAACGATAACATCGTCTTCTAATCTATAGCTACTCGTTAATCTAGAAGCTTCAGCAAAAAACCGAGTCGCTCTCATACGATGAAAATATCTATGATATTCAATAAACATATCTTTTATGCTTTCACTTGAACTATTTGAACCAATTTGCAACTCTTTACAGGCTGCAAGCACAGCACCACCAACTTCAAATTTACGTCGGTTTTCAGCAGTTCTTTTCTTCTTAGCTTCGTTCTTTTGGATCTGACTCAGATATAACTCTAAATCACTGACATCAAGCTTTTGTGCCTTAAAATTTAAATAACGAGTACACATGGTTTTGAGAAGATTTACATCTGCCTTCTCTAACAAACCGCATTCATAATCATCATATAATTTTAAAAATTTTTTCTCATATTCAGACTTATTCTTTTCAGACTCCAATTGGTCAGCTAATAGCACGAGCCTAGTGTGTTCACGGTACGGTTTTAACGCTTCTTTCACCAAAACCTGCTGCGGTTCAGACAATAACTCAAAGTTAAAATCTTTCTTTAGAAGAAACATCATTACTTCATCTTGCAGTTCCGAGCGTTCCTGACGTCTTAAAAATTCAACAAAGCCATGCAACTCTGCCACCTGGAGTAATTGAGCCGGTCTTCCACGTTTTTTTGCTTTTTCAAAAGTCATTATCTGCCGCCGAATTTTCAGAACTGCTACCGATCCAAATATGGTTTTACCATATTTGGATCGGGCAGTCTGAAAATAATTATTTAAATAAAAAATAAAATTTCTTGAAAAGAATTTCTATTTTTTATTTAAATAATTCGCACTTGACAGTTTCTCCTAATCGGAGAAACTAGTACGCAATGGGGCGCTTCCCCCTTGACCCCCTTCAACCGGATTTTTCAGCCATCCAGGCATTCCAAATCCGGGCGGTTTTCATTTAGTTTCACTCCATAAAAACCGGTCCCAGACCAACAAAAAGGTGAACATGGCCAGCTACCATTTCAGTGTGAAAAGCAAAAATAAAGGTTATGCCATGGGCCATTACCTCTACATTGCCCGGCTAATGCAATATGAGCAAGTTCGCAAAAACACTAATGAGGTGCTGGAACATGTTGAACTTGGCAAATGCATGCCGTCCTGGGTGAAAGATCCGATTGAATTTTGGCAAGCCGCTGATACTTATGAACGAGCCAATGCCAAGGCCTACATGGAGTATGAAATTGCCCTACCGAATGAGTTTACGCCAGAACAGCGTAAAACGCTCATAGAGACGTTTTTTGACAAACACATAGTCCCACAGCAATATCCGCACTCATACGCAATACACAACGTAAAATCACGCATCAGTGGCGAAGATCAGCCCCACTGTCACCTGATGTTCTCTCTCAAAGCCAATGACGGTATTGAACGGACAGCCGAACAATATTTCAAACGCTATAACCCCAAAGAGCCAAGCAAAGGTGGTGCAAAGAAAATCCAGCTGCAAGATGGCCATGCAGACTATTCCACTTTTTTGATCTATATCCGAAAACAATGGGAAAACCATCTCAATGATGCCCTTGCACAGCACTGCCCGACCGTCACCTACACACTGGATGGCCAAGACATCACCATCAAAAATCAGGTTTCAGCAGACAGCTATGAAAAATATAACGAGATCCACAGCACGCTATACCTTCCAGAGCCAAAACTAGGCGTTGGCCAACAAAATGCGACAGCGGAATATCTCGCCCAAATCCAAAAAATCCGAGAACACAACCAGCAAGAACGAGAACTCGAAGAACGCCAAAAGCAATTAGATCAACAACATGAATATTTTTATAGTGCTGAAAACCATCCATTTTCATCATTGGAAGTGATGTATTACCTGAATTACTTAATCAAGAATGCAAAAAATAAGGACACACTAAAAAATGATTTGAATGAAATTATAAAAAACCAAGGTCCTATACTTCAAAAAGAAGGTTGGTCCATCCACGAAATGAATGAAACACTCGAAGATTCACGACGTAACGGCACCCCATGTTTTGAGTTTGAGGTACATTCCCGACCTGAATCCGTATTACCGATACAAAATACGCCTCCCAAACTTACTCAATCAGAACCAGTACAACCTAAAACTGATGATTATGATTACGGTGGTCCAGGTTTTTAAAATTATCTGGCTTTATTCAGGCCTTACAGAGCGAGTGTCTACGAGCGAACAGACTCAATTAAAATTTTCGCCATGCTTTTTCCCTGATTACAAGCTCCCTTTTGTCGCTAAGATTCAAGTACAGAGCAAAGCGACTTGATATTTTTGAGTCATGACTGAGCGAAGCGAAGATAAAAAAATTATGAGCGTAGCGAATTCCTACTGCTTTTGCTTTTTATTAAATTCTAGATGGTATTAACCAAAAAATTGCCCCGACGAATCGAGCGAAAGCGAGATTCAATAGAGTTTGAGCGTAGCGAAAACCAAGGGCAATTTTTTACTCCCTGGGCTTTTAATTATTTTTAATCTTTTAAATGCTTTTAAGTAAGCTGTAATCCTTTATACACAAGGGTTTCAGAACTAATAAAACTAGGTTCATCGACCCATAAAACTAGGTTTATCGACCTATAAAACTAGGTTTATCGACCCATAAAACTAGGTCTATCGACCTTAAAACTAGGTTTATCGACCTCAAATCAAGTTGATTTACAAATCAATTAAAATAGTCTATTGTACGACCTAGTTTAATTATAAATTTATTATTAGAAATGAGTGAATTAATCGTAAAGGATAATGCTTTAATTCAAGCTAGCTATACCCTAGATACAGTTGAACAAAGGCTGATCCTATTAGCCATTGCTGAAGCTCGAGAAACAGGACACGGGATAACTGAAAATAGCCTTTTAGAAGTACATGCAAGTAGTTATATCAATACCTTTAATGTCGAGAAACACACTGCTTATACCGTGCTTCGGGATGCATCTAAAAGCTTGTTTGATCGCTATGTCACGTATCATGACATTAATCCTAAGACTGGTAAGGATCGTAGCTTTCACTGTCGTTGGGTCGATAAAATTGGATATGAACCTCAATCAGGGATCGTTTTCCTACGTTTCACGCAAGACATTGTTCCACTCATAACTCGACTGGAAGAAAACTTTACTAAATATGAATTGGAGCAGGTTTCGAGATTAACTAGCTCTTATGCTATTCGGTTATACGAGTTATTAATTCAATGGAGATCTGCTGGTAAAACGCCAATTTTTGATCTATCGATCTTTAGACAACAACTTGGTGTCGAAGCTCATCAATACAAAACAATGAGTAATTTTAAAACGTATGTTTTAGATTTTGCCCTCAAGCAAGTAAATGAGTTAACTGATATAACGGCTAAATATGAACAACATAAAAAAGGACGTTCAATTTCCGGTTTTTCTTTCAGTTTTAAGCAGAAAAAAACCAACTCTGACAAAGTAATTAAGGAAACGGATACATTAGCCCTTTTCTCCAAAATGAGTGATAAACAACGTCATCTCTTTGCCAACAAACTTTCTGAATTACCTGAGATGGGGCGATATTCAGAAGGCACCGAAAGCTACCAGCAATTTGCTGTGCGCATTGCAGAAATGCTTCAAGATTCTCAAAAGTTCCAAGAATTATTCCCTTATCTTCAAAAAGTTGGCTTTGCATCTGCCTAAAATTTAAACTTGATCATTTGTCTATTAGACAGTCTAATAGACAGTATATTTTTACAAGTTTAGGCATAGGTTTACAGGATGAAAACCCTTACAGTTCTTGAACTTTCCAAGCTCTACAACATCAATAGACAAACGATTTACAATAACATAAAGAAAGGAAATTTAAGTAAAAATTCTGAGAATAAGATTGATCTAGCGGAAGCAATCCGTGTTTTTGGGGAACCCGTCAAAAAACAGGATGTAAAAGAATCTGTAAAAGTAGACATTCCAAATTCGGCAGAAGTTTTACTGCTTAGGCAGCAGATAGACATGTTGAAAAATCAGCTTGCTGATGCCAAAGATCGGGAATCTTTCTATCAAAACCAAATTGAAACGATGCAACGCCTATTAGAAGCCCCAAAACCTAATATGACTACGTTTACCGATCAAGAATTAGTGCAACCCAGCATAGTCAAACCAGCTCCCGAACCTGACACAGCAGAAGCTAAACATGACGGATTGACTACTCCCGAGCAGAGGGAAAATAAGCGGATTCCCGTGCCGGAGCATGTTGAACAGGAACCGGAGAAAAGAGGCTTTTGGAGCCGTTTTTTTAGACCCTATGATTAACCACGATTGTTTAACTCATATGAACAAAGTCGTGAAACATTGATCAAAGAATAGGCGTGGAACGTGAAAAATCATAAAAAAAGCCCGAACAGGGATATTCGGGCTATCAACTAGGAACTACAGCATTGATTTCTAAAGATAATTAGAACACATTTCGTATAAGGTGTATTATGT
>NZ_SGSW01000076.1:0-9592 GCF_004209125.1 Acinetobacter sp. WCHAc060033
TAAGTACTACCGTCAGCAATTGATTTATTGACCACTTTAATAACAGTCTCTACTTGTTCAATACTTGATAAAAACCCGACGGTTGTTGCCAACTGTCGGGTTTTAAGATCCATAGAATAAAACTCATCAGGTAGCACTATTTTTCGCTCATGTGCAAATCGAAGTGCTTCAAGGAAAGTGACTGGTTGCATATGCTCACCTGCAAACTTTCCGATAATGAGCGAAAAGTTATCTAAATAAACTGTTTACTGAATTTACAATCCATTGAAGTAAACCAAGAAAAATAATAATACCAATGATGATTTTCCAACCATTAGCTCTACTTCCAGACTTATCTTTCTTCTTTGCTTTTGGTTGTATAGCGCCACAATTACGCTCCTGACACACACCAAATAAAGTTGTTCCACCGCAATACTTACAATTCATCTTGCTATTTCTTATTGAGTTAAACACTCAACAAGAATGACAGCTCACAAATACAAAATCCAGACTACTTTTCACCTTGAGCTGTCACATAACCCAATACATCTGCTGCATATAAGGCTCGCTCAAGATTAACTGCAAACTGAGATTGTGAAGCACTTGGTATCAATTGCATTAAATTGGATGCTAAATCCTCAGGTGATTTACTTGATTGAATTAACTCGTTCACTTGCTTTTGATTTAACAACTCAACTGCTGGTTGTGAATCAGTGAGCTCTTCAACTTCCTGCTGTTCACTTGAAAGTTTCTGAGTATCGGCTTTAAAGCTAAATGCGCGTCGTGGCAGTGCGTTAAACTGTGTTTGAGGCTGAATAGTTGACTCAGCAATATCACCATCTTGCAAACCATATTCACGCTGAAAGTACTGTGGTGTTAGGTTTGCACCTGCGTTTTTAAGGTGTGCATCTCGCTCAGCTTGATCTTTATTCAGCGGTTTAGGTTTTTCACCTAAAACAACCTCATACTTGCCCCAGTTATTTAAAGCGCATAATGCATTCACAATCGCTTGAAGGGTTGGGGTAATTAGGCGCATATCTGACTTGAGTTTATCAAGTCTGACATTTTCATGTACCTGACCAAGTGCGCGACTACCAGTTCCATCTGTACCACTTGTTAGGGTTTGCCCTAATACAACTTTTTGGATTTGACGTAGCAATTGATTGTTAAAAGATTCAAATGCAGCACCCGCGGTACCACTCGCCCCTGATGTTCCAAGCACCTGTACATCATCCAAACCATCAATTGATAAAACACTTTGAGCATGAGCACTCAGTAAAGCGTTATTCATTTCGGTAGTCGTGGTATTCTTGCTTTTGATCTTGCCAAGTAAGATTGGAGTTCCAAAACGCTCCAAAAATTTAGCCCAAAACTTAAAACCATTTTGCTTAAAGAAGTACAACCAATACAAAGTAGCTAATAAAGCTTTACCATATGGAAATTCAAATGAAGCTTTTCTTCGAGTTAAGAAGAACTTAAATACTTGATCTACTTCTTGTTCTATAGATGTTCCATCTTGCCGATATATCAAGCGTCCATCATTTTTAGGTTCAAACCATTGCATTGGTTTTTCACCAATCCATTCAATACCGATATATCCTTCTGGTTTAAGCTCATAAACAGCCTCTTGAACTGAGTAACCAAAAAATAATGCATTCAATCCACAAGAAACAATCTCGTAATACCATTCTTTAATCATTTTACTTAATAATTCAGCCTCTTTAGTATCATTTGGCTCAAGTCTGAAAGGTGCAGCAAGCAATGCATCTAACCGAGTTTCAATTGTTTGCGCTATCTCATCATCATCCATCATGATTCTAAGCTTATGTCGCTGAATACCTGCCTTTCTGAGAACCTCATCTGTATCTGGTTGACGACCAAAATTGACTAAAAATCGAGTTACTGCTTCTTGAGAGTATAAACTCCCGTTAGACAAAGCCTTTTTTGACGCTTTGTCTTTATTTGACTTTGCCATATATTTACCTGTGAATTAAAAAACTCGACTGCCCGCACCAGATGGTTTAAGACCTTTGCGACCTTGCACACCACTAAAGCAGATCATCACGCTATCTGCACGGTTTGGAGATGATGCTCCATCTGGCTGTTTGTTGATTAGAATTTTCCCTGCACCATTTTTGGTGTATGTAGGCTGTGACAATTCTGTTGTTAAAGCTTCCAATTCAGCCTTAGGTATATCTTCACTTGATAGTGAAATAATTGAGTCAGGATCAAATTCCATCCCTTTAAGCGCACGATATGTGTTTTGGAATCGTAAGCGGAGTGACCACCATGCTTGTGCCTTAAGGTTGGCAAAGAAATCAATATTTTTACGCGCTTCAACCATTTCTTCATCTGGCTCAAATACTGAACCAGAACCACGAAACGGATCTACATCAATCTCAGGAATGCCTTTCTCTCGATTTAGCTCGTTGATCACGCGCGCATCACCACGCACACCAGCACCTAAACCATCTGCATCATATAGAAAATGATCCAAATTTCGCTCAAGGCTTATATCAATCGCCTTTTGCGTCGTTCCAAAGATGTCATCACCTACACCAGACCAAGTATCTAAGTACTGCAATACGACGCCATAACGATCAGCAAATGAATTCTTATCTTTACCCTCATCAGCTACATCAAGACCACCAATTCGTTCGCCTGAAGGTCTAATATCAAGTTTTATGTGGGCATCCACGGCGGCTTGAACCCAGGCGCTTGGAATTAATACACCCTCAACTGATGCAGCGTAGTTAATATCAACCTCTTGCGCTAAAACCACATCATCTAAAGTGGCTATTTGCTTTTCGTACCATGGGTAAATCAACTTGCCACGTAATTCAACCTGCCAATTCTTGTCAGGATTAGCACGCCAAGGCATTGTAAAAATTGAATAACGACCACTAAAGCGATCTCGATAGAATCTGTCACCAATACCATTAGGTGTTGAACCTTTGATATGTACGTTGGTGTTTTGTGATATTGCAGCATCTACAGCTTCTTGACGCTCTACGAATGCCCATTCATCAAGAAAATACATTGTAGTACGACCACCTCGACCAATATTATCGCCCGCTTCACCAGTAATGGTCGCACCATTGTCAGGGTTAAGTATTCGCATATAGTTGTCGTGAACTTTCTCAACAAACTTTTCAGGTTTCAACCAATCTGGCATTTTCGAGAACATATCCCGAAACTTGTGAAGCAATGTTTTTGGATCACCCTTCTTATCCACAAGTTCCTCTTTACGACTCCCTACACCACCTGCAAAACCCTCAACAAATAACCATCGATGCAGGTAAAACCCTAACACAACGTATGACATACCCTCATCGCGACTCTTTTCAATCAAGCCATGTGTTTGAGTGTTCTCACGTTCTAACAACCAATCAACCAGTTCAACTTGTTTAGGTCTAAGTACAAATGGAATATTTGCAGGCAACCCAAAAGCCATACCACGCGGATCATATGTCCAAATCCAATTGTTAAACCAGTGAATCAGATCTGTTTTGCATTTGTATATCTCAGCCTGAATGCTTAACTCGTTTTGCTCGATGACTGCTTTGTAGTAGTAACGGCGCGTCATTTCTGCAACAACCTCAGGCAAGCGTGTATTAATCGTCCACTCTTTAATTAGAGGTGCGATTTCATCTAATGCGTATGTCATAACTTACCTGTGATTGCTAAGCGAGAGATTTCTGCAGGTGTAAGTTTTGCAAGATCATCTGGGGTGAATGTTGGTTTTAGTTGTTTTTGCTCATTCTCTGTTTTTATAGGTCCACCGTTTGCGCCAGTGATTTCTATCTTTTTCTCGTAATGACCTTTCACGATCTTTTGAATCTGATCAATTAGCTTGATTGCTAAGACTGTATTGCCTTTCTTTGATACCAGTAGATCACTAAGAATCTGCAACTGAACAATGTCATTTGCACCGACGATGTTGTGAAGCGGTTGGGCAATATATTCTTTTCGAGCTTCTTTGAATAAATCTACAAACTCTTGGGATAATTCAGCACCTGCAACCTTAGTTGGGTCGTATGTTTCCACTTGCTGTGGGGATACATCAATGTTGAATTTTTCCTTGATGTCCTTAACCACTTCAGTAGGTGTCATAAACTGCGCAAGTGACCGAACAATAAAGACTTTTTCAACTTTTTTCAGTCTTGCCATAACTCACCATCCATCAAGGTACATCAAGGTAAGTGGGCAAAAAAATTTAAAACTAACCTATTACACAAGTCCCACAACACGCAGTAATACTTTTTTCAGACACAAACGGCGCATTCTTTGCGATTTCCAATAATCGTTTGACGTTTGCATCTGCGCCCCATCGTTTAGTCTCACCAAAGAACACCTCTACGTCGTGGCCAGCAAGATAATGCTTAGGCAAGCCAGTCGCATCACTACATATAGGTTCACCATCTTCATCGCGTTCAACACCGATGTGATATAGCTCATGTTCAATCAAACGGCAAAACTCAATATCATTCGAGTTTTCACAAAAGCTTGCATCGACAGTGATTAAGTACACTGGCACAAAGCCGAACCAGTCCCGCATCTGCTGTTCTTGTCGTGCTTTCTTCCAACCACCTTGGTTAAACATGACCTTTTCACATTGGCCCAATACCATACGCTTTTTAGCCATGGCGGCAGATGAAGCCCATGCAAATGCTAGAAACTCGTCATTGTCGTGAAGTAACTCAGCAATATGATCATGATCGGGATTATGTAAGTGACCACCGACAGTAAGCCAATTCGCAACAACCCATTCTTTTAAATCAGGTGCAGGTTGAAGTCGTATTGCTTCTTCTTCCTCAGCCTGATCAATAAAGTCAGTCGGTGGGAATGGTCTGATTTGGTCCATATTTCACCCATAAAAAAAACCCACATACAAAATGTGAGTTTTATTAAATCATTTAACTTTCGAACTAAGGATACTTCTGTTTTAAAATATCTAGATCATCTAAAAGTTTCTTTCCTTGTAGCAATGCTGCTTGCGTACTGATATAAGTTTGCTGGTCATTCTTATTAATACTGTAATCTGCGAAATGTCGCTGCGCCTTAAGAGTTTTTAACTCTCGACTAAAGCGACTGAGAGTCAAGTCCATATGTGTACGTTGAAGCGCCAATAAACAGCTGGTGTACTTTTCATGAGAGTTCCCCTCAGCTTCATCTATTTCATCAGGAAAGCGTTGATCTATCCAATCTCGTGTAGCTAAATAGACTGCATAATAGGTACGCCCAACTACAGTACGGTTAATTGCCTCATTTTCTTCTGTATTTGCATCATGTAAATTTTTAGCAACGATATAAAAGTCTTGAACATCCATTTACGCAACAATCTCACCTTTTTGTACAATTGCAGTACTATGTTTAACATAGATCACAACTTTCTCTATTTGCTGTTGCTCTCCGTCATTAGCTTCTGCATACCATGCCATAATGACATCTTGTAAATGGCTGTTAAAGTCAAATAAGTCTTTAGCGTTATCAATTGCTGTATGTACAGTTATGATTAAATCTTGGGATTCATAATTAAAGAAAGACTGAGTTTTACCGTTATATTGTGCATAAAACTCTTGATAAAATAATGCCATAATTTTTCTATAAACAGGCAAAGAAACACCCAGCTGTTGAGTTTGGCGCACTCTCTCATACACACCATATTTACCAAACTCTCTTAATTTTAAATCCAATTGAGCATCATTATGTGAATCTGTAATAAGGTACGTAGACACCATATGTTCTAATAGAGCATTCAGCTCTTGAATATTCTCAAATTTTTGCTTCAACGCTGATAGGTAGGTTGTAATAAAAGCATCGATATCAGCTGTCTCGATATAAAGTTTCAGTAATTTTTCCCATGCAAGGTAAGATTGATTATTAGTCAATTTCAATACATTCTTCAATATATCAACTGCTATATCATAATGATTATAGTAAGCCTCAATACTTGATTTAAGACATTGCGCTTGTATAGGGTCATCTACTGCCAAACTTCTAACAATATGAATTAATTTTCTTTTTTTAAACTCTTCATTTTTTAAATTTTTTTTCCCACTTTGCCCTATTGTATCATTTAGATACTTAATATCAGGAGCGGGGTTTATATGACTCATGGGGTATACCCTAAATGTGAGAAACACTATGAATGAATAATATAATACCGTACTTTAAGCACCAAATACAATTTACGCAAATTTAGACTTCAGAACAACCGAATTAATTTAAAACATGCCTCTTCAAATTCCTCAACCACTGACTCGAAAAATTAGCTTCAACCTGCAGTGGTCCATCTGCCTGAATTTTATATCTTGGTGCTGACTCTATTCGTACAACGGTATAACCCATCTCTTCAGCAACATCATAACGATCCATGCTCCAAGCTTTATTTGCCAACTTGCCTTTACGACCACCTGACCATGGCCCACCTGATATTTCAACTAAAATTCTGTGCTCAATTAAATGAAAATCAAAACGCCAATGCTTTGTAGACTCAAACTGAAATGTCTTTTCGTATTTAATTTCAAATAAATTTAAAGCATGTTCAAAACTCTCAAATGCTTCTAAATATTTTTCAGTTGCTTTGGGTAATGGTCTAGTTCTAGGTTTTCTTTTTATTTCAGATTTTTTGGTGAGTTGAGTGTATTGGGATGGATCCATGGTTTTACTCAATAAAAAAAACCTCCCGAAGGAGGTTTTAATTTCTCAAAGTTCAAGTTTTGAAACTTTTGAGCTAATGACTTTCCAGCCCATTCCTTCTTTATTCTCAATAATTATAGAATCTTGCAAGGATGGGCCAGCATTCGGATCATCCTCAGCGAATTTTCCAGACGTAATTTTAAATAAATTGTTACTTAGTTGCTTAAATTCACTAATAAATCGGTAATTGATGTGTTTATCTACATCTTCACCAAACGGATAATCCCCAGTAACTATATATGGTCTATTTTTTGACATTTTAATTACTTGAGTAAGAGTCGCGTAATATGTTCCACTACCACCTGCGCAAGCTTGATCCCCAGCCCACAGCACGAAAAACTCATTTTGCCCCCAATTATCGATATCTTTATTTATCACATAAACATCATTAATAGTGGTTTGAACTTTACCATTCTCCCCCTTATTAAAGGTTGTATCACAAGCTATTGAATTAGCATAATTTTTCACAACATTCAAAGCTTGATTTTTTTCAATTACATCTGAGCCCGCATGTACTTGAAATGACAAAACCAAACCTAACAAACTAACTTTAAGTTTCATTATTATCCCTATAATTAATTTAGAAACAATAAATTATCAACTTAGCTAAGCAATATCAATCATTTATCACAAGTTTTAAATTCCCAATACGCTCTTTCAATTTGATCATGATCTCATCAATCGCTATCAACTCACCACGAGTCAATCCAGTTCTACTCAATGTCTGATATTTAGAAAGCTCATCGCAACAGAGCTTTAATTCTTGTTTTGCTTGAACTCTGTCTGTCATAACTTACCGCCCTTGCCGCGCATACTTACGACGTTTTGCTTGGCTTACTCGATTTGGTTTTGATTTGTACTTTTTTGGTTGAGTTGAGCGCAGTACGCTAGATAAAGAATTTAACCCATCAGCTGCTTGATTCAATTCTCTTGAAGTTAGAGATTCAGACATACCGAAAGCAGCCATAACCATTCCCAATAATCGACGCATGCAATTCTCCAAAAAATAAACCCCGAACAATGTCAGGGAAAATGTCACCACATTCCTATTCAAAATCATCTATTTGATAGAAAACTTTGAGTAAAAATATCAGCGGTTTTGTCAAAAAAGACAAAGGAAACGTAGCGAAAGGTGTTTGTTTAGCTTTATTTTAAGCAATAAAAAACCCACAATTTAAGGGAAAATTGTGGGTATCAAATTACATAGGCGATCGGGGCTGACCACCTATACCAAGTATATTACTCGGAATTAAACATAGAGAAAATAGCAAATTAAATAAATTTAATACCAAGGCTATTCCGTAGAACCTAAGCTATAGATTAGGTATTTATTACTTAAATATTGAATATTTTTCCATTTGTAAAAAAAGTTGCTATATACTAATCAATATAAGACCAATAAATGAATAAGAAGACAGCGCAAAATAAACCCTGTAGATTAGGAGAAACTACAGGGTCTTTTTTTGAGCTAAAGGCTAAGACAAACATAAAAAAGAAAACAAACAGCGCAATTAATGCTAGTAAGATTTATATTCTAATCCTGAATCTAAAAATGAGCAATACTATTTGTAGTAAATTTCACATTAATTCAACTTTACTATATTTTACTCACATATTTAACCAGCTTTTAATTTTCCCAATGCCCTGTTTGTCGTTAACTCCACTCCTGACTTTTTCTTAGAGTATGAATAATATGACTTGTTTACCTGCTTTAACTGAATAAGCTACAAGATCAAAAAAAGGACGTGGTGATCTGCCACATCCCTGCCTCAGATTACGATATTGATCAGCTCGGCAACTGATCTACCGCTACTCAACACGACAAACATTTCAAAGTTAGCTATTGATCTGCTCTGTGTCTTTCAACTCCATTTTGGCGGGGAGTCACCCACAACTTAAGGCTCTGAGGCTAACTCAATGTGTGACGAAATCACATTGGATTCAAACCGATTTATACGGCTGGTTTCTGCACCCCACCGTTTGCGCTTATAGTTCACCATTATTCTAGCAAACGTCACAAATCCAAGTTGCTTTTAAAGCTAACGGTCTTTCATGAGTCAATCCTCAATTGATCACTTGTGCATGTCACAAGCACCTTTATAAAATTTAGACAAAAAAATACCCACTAGATGGAATAGTGGGCAGCAAAAACTGTTTTGGTCTCGGAAAGCTGTAATACGACCAGAATATAAAAATAATACCTTATATGCCGTTATTTTGTCAATTAAGCTTTTCGCATATCTTTTCGATAAATATCAGTATAAAAATCAATCTCATCTTTCATGTCATTCAGTATGCTTTCAACCATAAATTCCAAATAAACATAATTCTTGCGATAGGTTTCAGGCTTCACTTCTTTTAATCCGAAAAACTTTAATTTTTCTTCAATCGTAAATCCATTAATTCCACGCAAATTAAAAAACAAACCCATCTTTGCTACTTTGAATGCAAAAGACTTCAAATCAAACCTAATGCGCTGCACATCCTTTGCCAATGCTTCGTATAAAATCGCTGCCAAGTGGTGATGCAAAGTGTGATAAGCCATAGTGTTATCCCGATAATCACCCCACACCAAAAGCTCACAATATGCCTTTGTTGCCTTATCCTCAATTGAAGCTATAGCGCCGCAACGATCCTCCCAATTAGGCGCATCACCACCAGTCGAAGCAGTAGAGATTTCATAGTTTGCTGTTTTCGCTCTCATTTGCTGACCCATCCATTCCAAATTCGATAACTTCTCTGCTACTGCGTTCATAATTGCCCCTTATTTCCCAAATACACCCAAAATCATCATCGTGAAAAGAAATGCAACCAACACGATCATTTCATTTCTATCCATCAGTCCACCCCCCAAATCAACATTCCCGCATCACGCTGCTCTTGATTCGTTCGACCTTGCCAGCCTGTGATA
>NZ_SGSW01000077.1:0-8351 GCF_004209125.1 Acinetobacter sp. WCHAc060033
TGCCGTTGTTTGAGCTGTAGCAGCATTTGTTAATGCGCTATCCGCTGTTGTTTTAGCTGTGTTTGCCGTTGTTTGAGCTGTAAGAACTGCTTGATTTGTTATAAATAGCTGTGCCCCATTCACAGAGTCTGTAGAAATACTATTAATATCTCCTGCTGTTACATTAACTATTTTACGAGTTTGTGCTGAACTTCCTACACTAACAACATTTTCTAAACCACCATCAATACTTGAAGAACCAATTGAAACAGAGTTTTTCCCTGATGAAACTGAGCCTGTACCTAATGCTATAGAATTAGTTCCACTTGCTACTGTTGATAAAGTATCCGAACTACCTATAGCTATTCCACCATTATTTCCCGAAGTAAATCCATTTGCATTGCCAGCATAACTATTAATTCCTAATGCTAAATTATTTGATCCTCCAGTTCCTCCAGTTCCTCCAGTTTGGGCTAAATTTGCACCAACACCTGTTGTACCACCACCGATAGAAATATTATTATTCCCGCCAGCACCTCCATATGTCCAATCCGTTACAGTAGTATTAATTGCATTTCCTCCTGTTCCTGAAACACCACTACCCAGAACTATATTATTATTCCCGCCAGCACCTCCAGTAGCACCATGACGTGATGCCCCGCCACCATCGCCACCATCACCACTATTTCCAGAACCCAAAACTATATTATTATTCCCGCCAGTTCCTCCATAACCATTTGGGAAACCCGTAATAAAACCATTACTTCCTGCAGAGGCTCTAGGACCTGAAGCTATATTATTATTAGCATCTATTTGAGTAATATCTGATGAACTACTTCCACCCTGAATAGCCATAGCAATATTTGGATAAAGCAATAGAGTACTTATTACAATTGATATTCTTTTAACCATCTTAAAATCATCTTGAGTTTTGAGGTTACAAAAATATAATAAATAATATAGTTTTACACTAAATATCTTTATAGCCTGTTAGACCATTATAAGTGAACCCCACATTTAACATAATGGTGGTTATACGAAATGCTTTTTAAAATATCTTTGTTTTTCATATAGTTAAAAAAATTTCATCCCCCTAAAAAACCACAAAAAACCGACTTGGAAACAAGTCGGTTTCTTTTTAAGCAATTTTGATACTTCTTGCCAATAAAATTGATCAATATTTAATCAAATTGTCGTTTTTCTCTGGCTTATCAATACCCCACATCCCGAAACTATCCCCAATTTCTGCGGACAACTCTTGGGATAAAGTAGGCCAACTTTGTAAGCTAAAACTTACACAGATTTAAGGATTTTGCGGATTGGTAATCCAAAGCATTAGCCCTATGATGAATACATAAGGGAACTGGATGTTTCTAGAAAACAAGAATAAGAAAATAGCGCAAGGAATGGGCAGCACGAGATCAGTAAGACTAGCAACCCGATATGAAAAAGCCCGACAGGATGTCGGGCTTTTTTATTATCTCAATTTTCTAAATTAGACTTGGATGAGCATCAAGAATACGAATTAAAGTTGCTGCAGGACCAGTCGGATAGCGACGGCCTTGTTCCCAGTTTTGTAGAGTTCTCGCGCTGATATGCAAACGTGCAGCAAACTCTGCCTGGGTTAAGCCAGTTTTCTCACGTACTTCTTTAATATCCGGCAATTCAAGCGCTGTAACTCGACTGGCCTTTATCTCATTACGTTTGATAGCACCAGCTTCTTTGATTGAAGCAACCAGGTCATCAAATAAGTTGTTATCCATGAAATTGCTCCTTCACTAATTGACGTAGGATCGAGGTCTCTTTGTCGGTCAGATTATCTTTCACAGACTTTGGATAAGCCACTAGGAAAAAGATCTGATCATCCTCTGTGACCCAATAATAGATCACCCGGATACCACCACTTTTACCCTTATTACCTTGAGCACAACGTACTTTACGGATACCACCGCCATTCTTGATTAAGTCGCCTTTATCGGGCTGTACCAAGAGATCTTGCTGGAGCTGACGATACTCTTCATCACTCACAAGCTCTTTGATTTGCTTGGTAAAAATACTGGTTTCAATGAATAGCATAGGTTCAAGTACGTCAATGGCGTATAAGAATTTTAGCAGTTTTAGAACAAAAAAACGAGAGATTACAGCTCTCTGTTAGAACCCATTCAAAATGTCTATATTCTCACCAATAAAAATGTCCACTTTTAGAATATGCGCTTTTGCGATTTTCTTATCGGACGGTTTAATATGTTGGTGTCTATATCGGATAAACTAATATTCTTTGCATTACGTCTACTGATAAAAATATGTATAACGTTCATCCAAGTGAAAAACTAATTCACGCTTTCCGCCAAAAACCTTATCAGGGATGTTGTCCTACTCAAGCAGAGTTTTTATTTATTGGCTTAGATGCCAATTACGCTCCCAATATTGAAGAACAAAAAATATTTTCTAAAATCATTGAATATCATGAGGATGCTATTTCATTTTGGCAGAAATACAATGTACATCATCCTTTTTTATTAGATGGATATAAAGGAGATGGGCGAAAATATCATAAAGAATTTTCAAAAATTAGACTTTCTTGCAAAGATGCTTCTCGTATTTCATTTATCGAGCTTCTTCATCTTCCCACAACTGGTAGAAATGATTTGAAAAGCTCTGATCTTGATAAAAATCATCTACAATACATTCATAAAGCCATTTTTTCAGAACACACTAAAGCTGTATTTATCTCTGACGCTGTTTTTAAATTAATGAAAAAAACATCTATATTTTCATGGATGAATGATGCTAAACAAATAGAAGGACATACTCTTAAAGTTTTTCATGAAAAAAAACCTTTAATCTATAAGCATTTACATTTTTCAACTTATGGAAAGTTTCAAGCTCAAAAAGAGGAAGAGATAAAAGCAATTCATAATATTATTCTAAAATCAAACATCAGTGATTTAACATAAAATCTCTTATATGAAATTTAGAACTTATCCCTTAAAAAGATCATTAAAAAGCTCTTTATCTTTCTGTCTATTTTCTTCTGTCTTACTTTCCGCACTTAAAAACTGCTCAAAATCAGCCCATTGATGTTTAAAAGATTCATCATTCTTAAATTTATTCAAAACCCAAGCGCCAAGCAAAATTTTCCGTCTAGTTTCATTTTTCCGTTCTTGGGCTTTTGCTTCGCTTAAAAGTTTTTGCTGTTTGAGTTTAAGCTCATTCTGTTTCTGTTTTGCCTGTTCTAAGATCTGCTCTTGTTCTTTTTTTAAATACTCAATTTGCTCTTGCAGGGATAATTTTTTCTGCTGTGCTTTGGTGAGTTTCTTTAAAACTGCATCTTTCTTTTCTTGAATATCTGACATAGTATTAAACCGTGATGATCAATAATCAAACATCATCATAGAGTCAAAAAACAAAGCGAGCAATATCAAACGTAGCGAAGCGAAGTTTTCCCGAAGTGAAACGAAGGGCGCACTTACCCACTTTTATCATTTCATTCAAAAGTGGACGTTGCGACAGGGGGAAACCCCTGTACCCCATGACCTCGCTTTAGCATGGTCAGCAACTTTTTCAAAGTTGCAAAAATCAAAACCACGGTATGCAGAAATTTAGGTTTTTAAAGTGGCAATTTTTCATTTGAATGAAAGCAACATCTCACGAAGTGACGGACGTTCAGCCGTTGCTTGTGCTGCTTATCGTGCCTGTGAAAAACTAGAGGATCTGACTTTTGGAAAGACTCAGGACTACACTAAAAAAAAGGGACTTGAATACAAAAATATTTATGCACCAGAACATACCAATACAAAACTTTTAGACCGTCAAACACTTTGGAATACAGTAGAAAAAAAAGAATTCAATGCCAATGGCTCAATGAAAGCCAATGCACGACTCGCCAAAGAATATATCTGTGCTTTACCACATGAATTAACAGATGCAGAACGCATAAAAATCGTTGATGACTTTTGCCGAGACTTTGTGAACAAGCACAATGTTATTGTCGATGCCTGCATCCATGCACCACATGAACATAACGATGAAACCAATAATAAAAACTATCACGTACACATGATGTTCACGACCAGACTCATCAATGAAAAAGGCGAATTAGGAAAGAAACAAAGAATCTTCAACGACCATGGTCCCGAGATCCTGAAGGACAGCCGAGCAACTTTTGCCAATGTTGTAAACACAGTATTGGAAAATGCCGGACTAGACGAACGCATCGACCACCGGAGTTACAAGGATCAGGGCTTAGACTTTCTTGAACCCACTCATCATGAAGGGCATGAAGCTACAGCACTTCGCAGACAATATGACGAGGAACAAAAAAGACCGCTTGAAGAACGTAACACTGAAATTGTGCTACCAAGAATTGCACTTGAAAATGATGCAATCAAAGCCAAAAATTTAGATGCTGCACGAGAATACCAACAGATCATCAAGGGCCTTGATCAAGAAATTATTGTTCCAAGTCGATTAGAAGATCAGATTACCCAGCTGGAAAACGAACTTCAGTTAACCGAAGCAGAAGAAAAAGAGCTTTTAGCAGAATTAGTAAATCTCAACCTAGAAGAAGAACGCCTGCAAGAACAACAGGTTCAACAGATCGACAACGCATATGATGACTTCATCCGGTGCCAAGATATTTATGCAGAATTTGCCAATCAGTTTTACACCATTCAAAGCAATGCTGCTGATAATCAAAAGCAGATTGAATCAAATCTCACCAAGACAAAACGATGGTTAGCAGAAAACAAAAGCGATTTTTACCTACATAGCAATAATTTGTTTTATGACTCTTACCATCATACTTACAGAGATATAAAAAAACCTGATTTTTATGCGACTGAAAAATCAGTAGAACAGGCAAAAAATGAGAACTGGAGAGAATACGCAACCGAGGTCGAACAACTTGCTAAAGAATACGATATTGAGAATGTCGTCCAACGCTTAGGTCAATGCTCAGAGATACTGGAAAATAATGGGATTGAACGACCAACGATAAAACCCACGTTTTGGCAGAAGCTAAAACGAGAGTACGTTCATTCATTCGATACCCTACATGATTTTAATGATGATATGAGTCCCCTCCTTAAAGCAAAACGGGCAGATGATCTCAAAATTGAACAAGAAAGAATGCAGCAAGTACGCCAAACGGAAGTAGATCGCCAACGAAGAATTGAAAATGATCGCAGAGAAAGTGAATTTAGAGAGCAATTACGTAAAGAACGAGAGCAAAAAGAACAACGCTATGAACAAGAAAGACACGAACGAGAACATTTGGCATTTTTAAAACGCCAAGAATTGGAAAAACAGCAGAAAAACGAGCCTAAAAAACCAGAAAATGAAAATAACAACGATTACCGACCTTGGTGAATGCTGTTTAAACGCAAAAAAATAGGGTTTTTAGCGATGTTTTGCTAAACCACAGTAGATTTATAGTTGAGTTAAGAAAAAACTCTTAAATCGCAAATGAGAGCATTTAGCGAGTGTCTACGAGCGAACTACAGGGATCTAAATTTTTTCACCTGTTTTTCCCTGATTACAGGCTCCCCTGTGTATCAAGAACTCAGAATCAGAGCATCCCGAATGGGTGCGAACTGATTACGGTGGCTTTATGTCGAGCGAAGCGAGTGAAAAAGTTCTATGAGCGAAGCGAATTCCTAGTTGCTTTTCTTTTTTAAAAAGTCACGAAATTTTAAGCCAAAAATTGCCCCTACGAACTGAGCGAAAGCGAAGTTCAATAGAGTTTGAGCGTAGCGAAAACCGAGGGCAATTTTTCCTTGCCTGGGCTTTTAATTATTTTTAAAGTTTTTAAATGCTTTTAGGTAAGCTGAAAGCCTTGTAAATAAAGGCTTCTAGACTTCATATGACACCGTTTACCTTGCAATATGACACCGTTTACCTTGCAATATGACACCGTTTACCTTGCAATATGACACCGTTTACCTTGCTTATAGCACTAAAATTAATTAAGGTGTTATAGCATAATAAATAATACTGGTGCTTCATGAGAGAGTTAGTTGTAAAAGACAATGCCTTAATTAATGCAAGTTATAACTTAGATTTAGTAGAACAACGTTTAATTTTATTAGCTATTGTTGAGGCAAGAGAAAGTGGGAAAGGGATTAATGCTAATGATCCCTTAACTGTCCATGCAGAAAGCTATATCAATCAATTTGGCGTACATCGCAATACCGCTTATCAGGCATTAAAAGATGCCTGTAATGATTTATTCGCAAGACAATTCAGCTATCAAAAAATAAATGAAAGAGGGAATATTGAGAACTATAGATCCCGTTGGGTTAGTGAAATTGGATATGTAGATAATGAAGCAGTGGTTAAGCTTATTTTTGCCCCTGCCATAGTTCCATTAATTACGCGCTTAGAAGAGCATTTTACTAAATACGAATTGCAGCAAGTTAGTAATCTCAGTAGTGCTTATGCTGTTCGTTTATATGAGTTATTAATTGCTTGGAGAAGTACGGGCTCTACTCCAATTATAGAGCTAAGTGATTTCCGTCAAAGAATTGGCGTACTCGATACTGAGTACAAGCGTATGGAACGCTTTAAAACTAGTGTACTTGAGCTCGCTATTAAACAAATTAACGAACATACAGATATCACAGTGAAGTATGAACAACACAAAAGAGGTCGATCAATTTCAGGATTTTCGTTTAACTTTAAACAGAAAAAAAAGGACTCTCCACCTCTAGTAGATAGAGATCCTAATACTTTAGATTTCTTTACAAAGATGACTGATGCACAACGCCATATGTTTGCAAATAAACTTTCCGAACTTCCTGAAATGGGTCGTTATTCCCAGGGAACTGAAAGCTATCCGCAATTTGCTATTCGTATTGCTGAGATGCTGCAAGACCCTGACCGAATAAAAGAACTATACCCATACCTAAAAAAAGTGGGATATATGCCATCAAATAAAAAGGACACCGTAAATGGCTAAGTTATCACTAAGTGAAGTATCTAAAAAATTTCATGTTGATAGATCAACCATTTACAGAGCTGTACGTAATGGACGTTTATCACGCTCCAGTGATGGACAATTCGATCTAGCAGAGGTCATCCGATGCTTTGGAGAACCTGAGCAAACATCTCAAAAAATTGAATCATCTAAGCAAGAAGGTGATGAATCTACAAAAAAACTTATTGCCCATTTAGAAAATGAAGTCAAAAAATACCAAGAACGTGAAGAACGGTTAATGCAACAAATTGACCGTATGCAAACACTCATTGAGCTGAAAAGTGTTGCACCTGCCACAGCAGCACCACAACAAGATGCTACGGCATGCGACACCGACCTACTACAGCATGCGACAACACAACAAGACAATGATAATAAAAAGAATAATGAATTAAATATTGCAGAAAATGTGGCAGTGCCACAGCAAGAAACTACGGCATACCACACCCAAACGCTACAGTATGCCACGTTGCAAAATGTGGCAGTGCCACAACACAAAAAACGTGGATTATTTGGCCGTGTGCTAAATGCTGTTTTTGATCATGACTGAGCAATCTAGGGAGAGAAATCATGCCGAAACTGAAAGACATTGCCCTGGGCATTATTGTGGCTCCGCTGCTGATCCCGATTATGCTAATTGCATCGTACCAGGATAAAAAGGCACTGAAGAAAGAGCTGGATGAACGCCAAAAAGAAAAAGCCCAGGCTTCCTGATTATTCACTTGGGCTTATTAAAGCCGTGGAACATTGCTCAATAAGTAGGCGTGGAACGTGAAAGATCACAAAAAAAACCCATTCGGGCTAGAATGGGCTGTTAAGTTTAGACTATACCACTGAAATTAAAGAATAAAATATTAGCATTTCGTATAAGGTGTATTATGTTAATTTTAGGTAAATTTAAAAATGAACTTTTAAATTTTTACCAGGCGAAACTTACTCCTAAACTACTACTAGATGAATCATGATCCGCAATAGCGAAAGATCCAGAAGAAAATATATTTTCATTAATTTTTATAGTTGCACCAACAGCCATTGCATTTTTACTTCCATAGTTACCAATACCAATACTTACTGCATAGTTTTTACTTCCATCAATCACTGCCGGTATCCGTGATTGAGCCGCTGCTAATGCACCTACACTATCAAGTTTTGTGTCAATTTTATTAAGACGATTATCAATTTTTTGAAACTTATTATCTAATATATCAATACGGTGGTTAGCTGTTGCTGCATTATTTAAGGCAGTATTTGCCGTTGTTTGAGCTGTAGCGGCATTTGTTAATGCGCTATCCGCTGTTGTTTTAGCTGTAGCAGCATTTGTTAATGCGCTATCCGCTGTTGTTTTAGCTGTAGCAGCATTTGTTAATGCGCTATCCGCTGTTGTTTTAGCTGTGTT
>NZ_SGSW01000078.1:0-8346 GCF_004209125.1 Acinetobacter sp. WCHAc060033
CTAGCCAAAATAATGGACAATGATTCCCTCTAAAGATAACGTAACGTTAACTTTGGAGATGTAAAAATGGCTAAACGCTTTAGTCCAGAATTTAAACAACAAGCAATTGATTATGCACTTTCAAACTCGCACGAATCTGTGGCTGCTATCGCCCAGAAATTAGGTGTGGGTTATTCAACATTAGATAAATGGATTCGTGAGACCAACCCCACTGGTTCCAGCAAAAGACAGCTCTCGCCAGAACAACAGCGTATTCTCGATTTAGAAAAAGAAGTCAAACAACTCAGGGAAGCTAATGATATTTAAAAAAAGGCGCATGTGTACTTCCTGACAGATCATGCCAAGAAAAGTACACGGTAATCCAAGGCCTAGCTGTGACTGAAACTACGGTTTCTTCTGCCTGTAAATGCCTAGGTGTCAGCACTTCGGGCTACTATGCTTGGCGAAAGAGACAGATTTACGTCAATCAGAAGTACACTGATTTAAAAGCTGTATATTGGCAACACCATGCTCGCTTAGGAGCACCTTCATTGGTGCACGACATGCATGATTTAGGTTACTGCATGAGTGAACGTACAGTTGGAAGGATGCTGAAAAAGCTCAGTTTACGCAGCAAGATTGCACGTAAATATAAGCATACGACTGATTCAAATCATCGTTTGCCGACGGCACCGAATTTATTAGATCGCCAGTTTACAGTCACACTGCCAAATAAAGTTTGGACAACAGACATCACCTATATCCGAACCAAAGAAGGTTGGCTGTATTTATGTGTGATGCTAGATTTATTTAGTCGTCGTATTATAGGTTGGCAAACCAGCTATCGGATAGATCGTCAATTGGTATGTGATGCATTTAATTATGCAATGGCACGTCAGGGATATTCAACAAGTGTTATGGTGCATTCGGACCAAGGCTCACAGTACTGTAGTCGTGATTTTAGAGCACTATTATTGGCGAATAACTGTATTCAAAGCATGTCACGTAGGGGGAATTGTTGGGATAATGCGGTGACTGAAAGCTTCTTTCATACATTGAAAGGTCATGTGATACATGACAGTGTATTTGCCACTCGAAAAGAAGCCAATGCTGTCTTGTTTGAATATATTGAAGTTTACTACAATCGAATCAGACGACATTCTGCAAACGGCTGGTTAAGTCCTGAAGCCTTTGAGCATAAATATTTTAAGAATTTAGAGGGATATGTTGTCCACGATATTGTCTAGGATCAAAGCTTTCCTAGTCAGGTGAATGAAATTCATGCTCGTATGGCAGTACTCAATAAATTTACTGAATTAGGTAGACCACATACCCAAGTTGCGCCTTAAATTTGGTAAGCTTAGGATAAATCTAACCTTTTGATGTTTATGCAACAAAGCCGTCCTAAACTTGAATTTACGTTAAAAGATGCCATTGGTCGTGATTGGCAATGCGGAACAATTCAGGTTGATTTAAATTTACCAGAACGTTTTGATATTCATTACATTGATGAAAATAATGAAAAACAACGGCCTGTGATGTTACACCGTGCTTTATTTGGATCTCTTGAGCGCTTTATTGGTATTTTAATTGAACACTATATAGGACATTTCCCATTTTGGCTTGCACCAGTTCAAATCGTAATTTTACCGATTACAGATGCACAACATGATTATGCCAAACAAGTTCAAGAATCACTTAAACAATATGGCTTTAGAGCAACATTAGATTTAAGTCAATCAAAATTGAACTATAAAATCCGTGAACATACACTAAAAAAAATACCTTATCTGATCATTGTTGGGGAGCAAGAAAAGCAACTATCATCTGTTCGAATACGTGCACAAAATGGGCAAGATTTTGGGGGTATCCTGACTACAGATCTGCATGATTTCTTTATGCCTCAAGCACATTTTGTGAATTGATTACTTATGTGGCATCAAACACATAATCAGGTTAAAAATTTACAGCAGGAAAAGAAGATTTTTAACCTGAGAATCTATTTTGCAATGGCTCTATTGGAAATTTGTCTTGCTGTCTTGATCATTAGATATGGTTATTTGCAGCTCTATCAGCATCAACATTTTCAAACTATCTCAGAATCTAACAGAATTCGTTTACAGTCAATTCCACCTGCAAGAGGAAATATTTACGATCGTAATGGAATATTACTCGCCCATAATTATCCTATTTTTTCAATTACTGTAAATGAAGCTCAATATATAAAAATTACCAATTTAATCAAAAATTTAAAACCAATATTAAACTTATCAGCAGAAGATATTGGACAAGTTCAAAAACGTTTTAAAGATGCACGAAAAACTGACCAAGTCACCATTAAATTCCATCTTACTGATGAAGATATTGCACGATTTAGTGAAGTTAAATATCAATTTCCTGATATTGAAATTGCAACCCAAATGACACGAATTTATCCTTATGATGATTTATTTGCTCATTTAATTGGCTATGTGGGACGAATTAATGATTAAGAGCTAAAAGTTATTGATAAAGATAAATATTCAGGTACAAACCTGATTGGTAAAATCGGTATAGAAAAATTGGAGGTGTTTCAAACTGTAGGAAAAACAGGTACCGCCCAAGTTAAAAGTATTACACAAGGCAAACGCTACAATGAATCCTTACTCAGTGAACGACATTACGATCAGGCTTTGCTCCTGCTGATAACCCTCAAATTGTTCTTGCTATTATTTTACAGAATGGACGTAGTAGTAATGTTGCTGCCAAAGTTGCTCGTCCAATTTTGATTATTGGTTGAAAGAAAGTACTACCTAACACATATCTGAAATGTAATTTACTTATGAGCTTATAATATGCCATTTATTGAAAATTCCTATGCTTTATCAATTCTAAATTCATACTTAAATACAAATCGAGGTTTTACAATCTTTCTTTTACTTAACTCAAATTTGGGATAAGAAAGTTGTTAAAGAATAGGCATTTGTGTCACAATTTAATCACGACAAAAAACTGAATACCCCAAATGCCTATCGATACACAGCTTACATCACATTTTTTGCTTAATAGATGATTTTTGAAAAACTTTCATAAATTTTAGTCCCCATTTGTTTTTAAGTGGAGACTAAGTTAAGGCTAATAGGATGAATTCATAAGGTATGTTCAGCGGACGCTTACCTCTACTTGAATTCAAGTGGGGTATCACTGGATACTTAAAAATTAAAATAGCGATGGGTTTAGCGGACATATTCCAAAAAAATTGCCCCACGAATGGAGCAATTTTTTATATCATCACGGCAGATTAGCCAATGATGATTTGGTTATTATTTAATAAATCTTGCAGTGTTACATCTGTTGTTTGATTCGTTAAAATCAATAAATCTTGATAGTTTGTACCATTTTTTTCGCCATCACGATCGATTGAAATCGTTGCACTATCTATATCAGCATTGTAGTTAACCTTAATGAACTTTTCGACATTGCTAAGATTACTTGACGTTAAATCACTATCTTGAAGTAATCCATTAAAGAAATCAGACGAGAATTTAATTGTATCGGCATTTTTGTCTATGGTACCTTTACTAGTATCTAAATTACCTTTATGGAAATCCGTCCAAGTATCTATACCGGTATGACCTGCTTTGGCATCAGCAGCAGTTAAAACATTATAAATGAGGGTGTCGTTACCATCACTACCTGTACTAATTGTTTCATCACCTGCTTTAGCAACTACAGTATTATCAGGATAATGGAATTCCCCTAAAGTTACTTTGCCGTTACTAGTACTATACTCCATCGAACCATGTACAGTTGTGGAAAGTCCAGAGGTATCAGTAATCTGAATATTAATTGTTCGATTTCCATTCGTTTGACTGGAATACATAATCGAATTAATCGTGTCTTCATAGTCCTTAACTCTTGCTTGTCCGGACAAGGTTAAAGTATATGTTGAATCACTTTGAGCAACTGTAGAGGTGATACCATTAGCTAAAACAGGTGTAATCAAATCACTTTCCTTAACACCCGTTAGTTTGATTATAGCGCCAGATAAAAGCGCACTGTCATTATCGGAAATATCAAATCTATTCCCCACAGTTACTACAAAATTACCTGCTAGAGCATCAGCACCAGTACCATTGTTATTCACAATAGTCACGACATTATCTGCTGTTGTGAATAAGTTTTCTACATTGGTCAGCGGTATTTTTACTAAGGAACTTGAGTTAAATTCACTCACAAAAAGCTCTTTCATTTCAGTGGATGAACTATTTTCAGTTCCATAAAATCTTATCCCATCATCAGTAATTACAATTTTGTAACGTGGTACTCCATTTGCAATGGATACCCAAGGACTATTAAGCCAGCTTCCATCAGCAAATCGTAAAGCAACAACATTTCCATTTGTTACACTATTACCAAGTGTATTATCACCTTGCTGTAACTGAAAAATAGTTGCCGTGGTTGCAGAAGCGTCTTGCCCAGTACGAATATCCTTGCCGTTAATTAAAATAGAAAAGCTATTATCCACTGCGGTTAAATTGACTTCTGCACGAATGGTTTCTACAGGCGCACCTGCTACATTAAAATTTAAATCATAAGCAAAATAGGCATTCCTAACGCCGTCATTAGCACCCGTACTACTATTTTTAAATGTATTACCACTGACCGTACCACCTGTTATGGAGCCGTTTCCAATTGTTGTCGTCACTGTTGGTGTCACAATAGGATTGACAGGCGTTTCGATTATTGGTGCAACAACTGTGGTTTGCCCAATATTGGTCGTACTTGACTCGCCAACTGCACCTGGATTACCCGCAGCATCGTAATAACTACCATTAGGCACAGTGACTTTCATGGTACCTTCATTTTGCGCCGAGATTGCAGATGTCCATGTTTTACCACCATCATTTGAGCTAATATTACCAACAAGATTTACATTTTCCAGAACTAATATGTCTTTTACTTCATTAGCATTCATTGGCGTACCATCATCTTTTGTTGGTACTTCGGTAAAGACAATAGTTACTGCATCCTTGTTAGTATTAATAGCCACTGTCACACTTGGTGGCGTTAAATCCACACTAAAACTTTTACTTCCCTGATTCTCACCGGTACTGGTATTACCCGCTAAATCAGTGGCAGCCGCTGTAACAGTATAAGATCGATCATTGATTAAACCTAATGACGCAAGTTTACTGGCATCTAAAGTCCAATTACCATCCGCATCGACATAAATCGATCCATTAGGTACCTCATTGCTATTACCTGTAATATCCAAAGTAAGAGTTTTAACAACATTACTAGTTGTTGTATCTGTAATTGTAACCACGAGTTTTTGAGTAACATTAACCGTATTACTGTTGTCCGTATAACTATAAGATTTAATTACACCATTAGCATCACGATCTAATCCACTTACCTTACCAGTAATTGTAAAACCATTGCCGCCATTTTCGGCAATATTAACTACATTATCGGAGGCAGTCGATGTAACTGTCACAATCGGTGCAATTGTATCTACATTAATAGTAATCGTACTACCAGACACACTGAACATACCCGATTGACTATTATAGCCATACACAGTCGCTTTAACAGGACCATCTGCCAAAGCACCCGATGTTGTTATTGGCGGTGCATAGGCAGTTGATGGCATTTCCCACTGATAATAGCTTTTACCATCTGAACCTGTAACTTTCATATCATCAGTTAGTTTAATCTTGACAGCATCTGATAATCCATGAAGATAAATCCAAACTTCATCAGCATTACCATTAGCCAAAATAGTACCAGTAATTACCCCTTTGTTATCATTGGTTAATTGTTCAGGATTTTCACCTGCCGCATTTAATACGTTAGAATTACCAAAATCCACACCACCCGCTACATTATCCAAATACCCGGTAATGGTTGGTGCAACTGGACGATTGGTTAAATTAAAATCTTTTGTATCACTTGTACCTGTATTACCGGCCGAATCAGTCACATATACAGTAAAATTAGCTTTAGTTGCATCAGATACAATCAGTGATTGTTTATCTGTGTCTATTACCACTGCAATCGGCAGATATCCACCATATAAATTTTCTGTATCAGCCCGTACAACACCTTCACCAACCTTGATTTTGCTTCCATCTGCTTGTGTGTAATAGACTTCAACTTTATCACCAGCTAAAGCCGCTATTTGTTTATCCACGCCTTTTGCAATACGATTACCAATAAATGCAGAAATCTGATGAGCATCTTCATTATATTCCACACCAGTTGCTACTGGTGCCGATGTATCGGTAACAAAGCTATATTCCTGTGTAGCATTACTGGTTTTGCCTGTGACGGGATCAACAACTTTAACCTGTAAATAGATGTTATCTTCACGCAACTCATCTGCCCACCAAGTAGTTTGCAAAATCCCATTAAGTTGTTCCTGAGTAATAGACCATTTTCTAGAACCATCAACGCTAACTTCTATATCTTTATAGGTAGGATAACCTAAAGTATCAATATCACTGGTAGTATCTGCCTTATTAACATAAAAACGTAATGTTGCCTTGGTTTCATTATTCTTTTGATAGGTTGCAGAAGCATCTACCGTGCCGCGAATTTCACCCAAAACATCATTGCTATAATGAACATCGCCCTCACCTTGATCAGTACCATTATCTACAATATAGGTTGCTTGAATAGGAGGACTAATTGCTCCGCCGTTCAACAGTAAAGGAACAGCAACTCCCGTAATATAAGGCTCAAAGGTATATTTACCATCGGCATACAAGGTAAACTCACCTGCACCATTACCAGGACGATATGCTTTTCCGTACTCGACCTTAATTCCATCAATAGTTAAACTGGTAATACCATTCAAATTAATCTGACCAGTTATCAGATCGGTATCAATTGTCTGGTCTTTAGTGTCATCTAATAATTTCACCGTAGAAGCAACAATAGGCAGCGTGCCAGAATTATTGGTTTTAATGGACAGCTGTACTTCATAAGTACCATCTGTTGCATCTGTCACAGTGAGCTTATCATTTAATGGATATTTGATCGGTATACCATTGCCATCTGTTAAGGTTTTGTTATTAATAGCATCTTTCACATCTGTATTTAATGTATATGTCCATTCGCCAGTAGTGCTATTAAAGGTAAATTTACCATACTGTCCCTCAATTACATCCATTGTATTGAGATCATCCTGAGTAGTTGATGCATTATTAAATGTCGGTGTCTCACCATAACGACCTTTAATTGAACCCGTTAATATTTGAGTAATATCATTGGCATTGATTTCTGTTTTACTCTGTACATAATCAATATTATCTACATAACCTGTAATCCTTACCAAACCATCTGATGGTGCATCAACGATATAAGATTTGTTCGCAGTTGCTGTATTTCCTGCTTTATCACTTACAACAGCATAAGCAGTACCGTCTTTAAGTGATGCCGCCTCAGCTTGGGACAAGTCCACAGACCACTTGCCACTTGATACCATATCAGCTGTTACAGTAATTTCTTTGCTAACAAAAGTATTGGTTGCATCTTTAATAAAGGTTAATGTTATTTTTTGATCGAGCTCTACACCTGATAAAGTACCTGATAAAGTAAATCCTGTACCACCTGTGGACTTTTCACTCCATTGCACAATATCATCATTTCCTGCCACATGGGTAATAGTAATTGTGGGAGGGTCAATATCAATTGTGGCGGAATCGGAAGCGGCACCTGAAGTATTATTAGCTTGATCCGTCACCGTTGCTGTAGCAGTAATCGATTTTAAATCCGTAGCATTTGGTACAGTAACGATATAACCGTTATCCAAATCGGATTGCGTCACTATACGAGATAGAGATTGATCAGAACTACCTGAGCTGTTTACTGTCGTAATGATCAAATTGATTTTGTCCCCAACTCTTACACTAGCATAGCTACTGTTATCTGTTGGTAAAGTTACCTTAATTTCAATATCACTTACACCATTAAGTTCAGCCTTATTCAAATAACCATTATCTGGATTATTATCCTGAACAATAGTCACTGTCGGTGCCGCCGGTAGCATTTTATCATTAATGTTAATAATTACAGCACCACCGGTCGTTGCATAACCATCACTTACCGTATAACTAAATTGACCTATTGCATCTCCAGCATTATAACCCGCAGGTGCGTAATATTTCAGACCTGTTAATTGATCAGAAGTTAATGTGTCCCCTTCTTTAACAACTGTTGTACCATCAGCTAATTTAATAATACCTATAGTTGGTAAATGCTCTACAGTAATTGTCAAAGTATCGCCATCTATATCTGTTGGAGCTGTTAAGCCTAAATTGGTTACTTTATCTGTGCCTGTATCAGTTGTAATGGTGTTACTTGAGGCGATAGGAACGCTAT
>NZ_SGSW01000079.1:0-8149 GCF_004209125.1 Acinetobacter sp. WCHAc060033
GGGTTATTATGTATCGCCTTTTGAGTTTGAAGCAATGTACTATGATAAGATTAACCCGTTAGGTCAGGTGGCCTAACTTAAATAAAAAAGTCTCCGACAAACCCGGTACGGTTCAAATGCTTTCTTGCCTTACAGTGGAATTGATAAAATAAAATTCAAGAATTGAACTATATAAACTGGAATTTTTAAAGCGATCTTATTTAACTTCTATAAAAATGCCAATAGCGTCTAAAGGATATAACACTATTGGCACCATATACTAGTACATTATGAATTATTAGGCTTTACAGCGATGATTATATAATTTTCTCCTTCTGCTTTTAATTCAAATTCAACTTTATCCCCTACAGTTAAACCATTTAATAAGGATGGGTCAGCAACTTTTAAGCCCATCATCATTGCAGGCCATTTAAGTGCAGGAATTGCTTCATGGTCGAGTGTTAAAATATTTTCTTTCGTATCAATAGCAGTAATCACGCCAACGGCTTGAGCCGTTGTAGCGGTAGAAGACTCCTTATTCATCTGCTCCATAGGTGCGTCTGCTTTCTTCTGCTCTGATGCTTCATTTTTACTACATGCGCTTAATGCAGCAATGGTGGTAACAAGAGCAATAATTTTCATAAATTTCAACATAATAAAACCTCTTTAGACGAAATAATAAAACGATCAATGTGTTGATAGTTTTCTTTTGATTAAAAGCTGATATGCAGCTGGGATAACAAACATTGACAGTAGAGGAGCTGAAATCATGCCCCCAACCATAGGTAAAGCAATACGGCTCATCAATTCGGAACCTGTCCCAGTCCCTAAAAGTATAGGAATTAAGCCTGCCAAAATGACGGCAACCGTCATGGCTTTAGGACGAACGCGTAGTACAGCTCCTGTTCGGATTGCATCATTGAGTTGTTGCACCGTTAAAGACGCTGCTGAAGAAGGTAAATGTTGTTGGGTATGATCTATCGCTTGTTTTAAATAAAATAGCATGACCACTCCAAACTCTGTGGCAACACCGGCAAGTGCAATAAAACCAACAGCAATTGCCACTGAAAAGTTATAGCCACTCAAGTATATGGCCCAAATACCACCAATTAAGGCAAAAGGTAGAGTCAACATAATCAGAGCAGCATCTTGTACTTGTCTAAAGATCAGGTAGAGCAATAGAAAAATGATCATCAAAGTAATTGGAATTATTACTTTTAGTCGAGCATTTGCACGTTCCATAAACTCAAACTGGCCTGAATAGCTGATGCTCATAGCAGGAGAAAGTTTGACTTGCGAATCAATGGTTTGTTTCAAATCTTGTACAACTGAAGCTAAGTCACGTCCTTGCACATCAATATAGACCCAACCACTAGGGCGGGAATTTTCGCTCTTCAGCATTGGAGGGCCATCTGTAATCTGGATATTGGCAACGCTACTTAAGATAATTTGCTGACCTGACTCGGTAACAACAGGTAAATTTCTCAAAGCTTCCAGTGAGTCTCGAATCTCTCGTGGATAACGTACATTAATAGGATATCTTGCTAATCCCTCAACAGTTTCACCAATATTTTTTCCACCTATCGCTGATGACACAATTTGCTGTACATCATCAATATTAAGACCATATCGTGCAGCTTGCATACGATTGATATCAACATCAATATACCTGCCACCCGTGAGCCGTTCAGCTAAAGCTGAGCTAACACCAGATACCGTTTTAGCTGCTTGTTCAACTTGTTGTGCGACCCGATCAATATCTTGTAAATTGTTTGCTGAAATTTTAATTCCGATGGGACTTTTAACCCCAGTCGCCAACATATCAATCCTGTTACGAATAGGCGGTACCCAAATATTCGTTAAACCCGGCACCTGAACTGCCTTATCAAGTTCTTTCACCAATTTTTCAGGTGTCATCCCAGCACGCCACTCAGATCGAGGCTTAAATTGAATTGTTGTTTCAAACATCTCCAAAGGCGCTGGGTCTGTAGCTGACTCAGCTCGTCCAGCCTTACCAAATACCGTTGCAACTTCCGGAATGGTTTTAATCATCCTATCTGTTTGCTGTAGCAGTTCAGAAGCTTTGGCTGCGGACAATCCCGGTAAAGCCGACGGCATATATAGTAAATCGCCTTCATCCATTTTAGGTAAAAATTCTCCACCTAAACGGGTCAGAGGGTAAAGGCTCACTAGAAAAATAAGCAATGCAACCAGTAATGTCGTCTTTGGATAAGCTAAAACTTTATCCAACATAGGACCGTATATTTTGATGAGAAAACGATTTAGTGGATTACGTTGTTCAGACGGTAATTTCCCGCGGATCCAATACCCCATCAATACTGGAATTAACGTAATGGATAAACCAGCTGCCGCTGCCATGGCATAAGTTTTGGTAAATGCCAATGGTGAGAACAAGCGTCCCTCTTGTGCCTGCAAGGTGAAAATAGGAATGAAGGATAAGGTAATGATGAGTAGACAGAAAAATAAAGCTGGACCAACCTCACTGGCTGACCGAGCAATAATATCCCAACGTTCTTGTGGTGCTAAGATTTGATCAGGATGCTCATGCTGCCAAGCTTCTATATGTTTGTGTGCATTTTCTACCATTACCACCGCAGCATCGACCATGGCCCCAATCGCAATGGCAATACCACCCAGAGACATAATATTGGCATTTAACCCCTGATAATACATGACCAGGAAAGCCGATAAAATCCCAAGTGGTAGAGAAACAATAGCCACCATTGCTGAACGTAAATGCCAGAGGAAAAGTCCACAGACTAATGCCACGACAATGAACTCTTCAATCAATTTATGGCTGAGATTCTCTATAGCCCGATCGATCAATTGACTACGATCATATACGGGAACCACCTGCACACCTTTTGGTAGGCTCTGTTGTAATTCCGCGAGCTTTACTTTAACAGCAGCAATAGTTTCACGTGCATTTTTACCTGCTCGTAAAATCACAACGCCACCAACAGTTTCACCTTGTCCATTCAGTTCACTGATACCACGACGCATTTCTGGTCCAAGCTGTATCGTTGCAATATCACCCAAAGTAACTGGAACACCAAAACGATTTGTCCGTAGTGGGATCTGGCGAAAATCATCTAATGTTTTTAAATAACCAGTGGCTCGTACCATATATTCGGTTTCAGCCATTTCCAAGACTGAACCACCCGTTTCTTGATTAGCTTTTTGAATCGCTTCAATGACATTATCTTGAGTAATACCTAATGACGCCATTTTGCTTGGGTTTAAAACAACCTGATATTGCTTCACCATTCCCCCAATCGTGGCAACTTCAGCCACATTGGGTAATGTCTTCAACTCATACTTTAAAAACCAGTCTTGTACGCTTCTCAACTGAGAAAGATCATGCTGTCCTGTTGGATCAACTAATGCATATTCATAAATCCAGCCAACCCCTGTAGCATCTGGCCCTAATGATGATTTCGCATCCGCAGGCATATTTCCTTGTATCTGATTCAAGTATTCCAAAACACGTGACCGTGCCCAGTAGAGGTCTGTATGTTCGTCAAAAATGACATAGACAAACGAATCACCAAAAAAAGAATACCCCCGAACATCTTTAACTCCAGGCACTGATAACATGGTGGTTGTTAAAGGATAAGTCACCTGATTTTCAACAATCTGTGGTGCCTGACCGGGAAAATTAGTTCGTACAATGACTTGTACGTCAGATAAATCTGGTAAAGCATCAACAGGAGTATTTTTAACAGCCCAAGTCCCCCAGATAGCCAGAACTAAAGCAGCTAGTAATACAAATACTCGATTCAAAATTGAAAAACGAATAATACGGGCGATCATAATAGTTCTCCCGTTAGTTCTTTATAGATGTCATAGACATCTTTGAAATGTCAGAAATGACATAAGCATCTCCAACTTTTGTAAAACTAAAGTTGACCTGGTCACCTTGCTGAATCTGAGTAAATGGCTGTACTGGCTGTTTAAAGCTCATGGTCATAGCACCCCAACCCAACTCAGGAATAGCCTGATGTGAAATAGTAACTTCCTGAGCTGTGACTTTTTCAACTTTTCCAATGCCTTGATATTTTGATGTCTTAACTGCTTGAGAGGGGGTAATAGATTTTCCAGTATTCAGCTTATCAAGTACGCCCTGTAAATTTGCTTCAGAGTCAATCAAGAATTGTCCTGAAATTACAACGTTTTGACCTACTTTCAAACCTTCTAAAATTGCAATCTTATTTCCATCACTTTGCCCTAACTGAACAACAACAGGTTCAAAACGTCCTTGCTCATGAGCCACAATGACAATATTACGGGTGCCTGTACGGATAACAGCCTGCTCTGGAACTATTAAACTGCTTTGAGGATTGCTAGATAGTTTGACAGAGGCAAACATCCCCGGTTTGAGCTGTGCCTCTTTATTAGGTAATTCAATACGAACTTTTATGGTTCTGCTAGTAGTATCTAAGGTAGGTAAGATATCAATTACTTTACCCGAGACTATTTGAGGGTATGCTGTAAAAGTAACTTCGACTTTACTTCCTCGTTTGATTCCAGCAATTTGTGTTTCAGGTATTGCTGCTTCTAACCAGATTGGGTTAATCCCTTTAATGATGGCCAGCGTTTGCCCCATAGCTAAAGCCATTCCATTGCGGACTTCTAGTGAATCAATAAATCCACTAATGGGAGCTTGCAAAGTTATATTAGATTGCACTCGACGAGTTCGCTCAACTTGATGAATCACATTTTGTGGTATTCCTAAAAGCTGCAAACGTTGACGGCTTGCTTGAATAAGGGAACGATCTCCAGTACGGAGCACAGCTAAAAATTCAGTTTGCTCTCCAGTCCATTCGGGTATTGAAATATCAGCAATAGGACTCCCTTGCCTTACCATATCTCCTACAGCATGCCCATACACTCGCTGAACAAAGCCACTTGCTCTAGTTTGTAAAATAGCTGTTTGCCGTTCATTTGCTTGTAATATGCCATTAGTAAACATGGCATTTCCAATTACAGCCTGTTCAACAGTGCCGTAACGGATGGCTAAATTTTGTTGAATAGATGGATCTATTTTGACTGTAGGACGACTTTCATCGGTCATCGCTGCATTTTCATCTGCATATTTAGGTACCAGTTGCATGTCCATAAATGGAGACTTACCTGGCTTATCAAAATGCTGTTCAGGCTTCATTGGGTCGTACCAATACAACACTTTGGCATCCTGTTGTTGACTTGCCGATGTCGATTGAGGATTGTCTTTCTGATGTGCTATCCAATATCCAGCACCACCACCTGCAACCAAACTAATTGTGGCAACTCCTATGACAGTCACTGCCAATTTATTTTTTAACATTATGGCTGCTCCTCAACATAGTTTAAGGTTGGTTCTTCAAAGGCAAAATAAAGTTGGGCTTTAGTCACAGCCTGTTGTTGTTGAAGATCAATGAGACGCAATCGTTGTTCTAGAAGAGCTTGTCGGGCAGCAATGATATTGGTCAAATTAGTTTTCCCCGCTTGATAAGTTGCTAACTGTAAATTCACTTTTTGTTTGGCAAGAGGAATACTCTTTTGCATCGTGCGATTAATTTGTTGGTCAAGAGCGTCAAGATCAGATAACCCTTCATCTAACAAGGTGAGATATTCACGATACTTAACCTCTTGATCGGCAGTAATCCGGTTTTGTTCAGCTAAAGCTGCTTGAATGAGTGGACCACTCCGTTTTTTTGAAAAAACAGGGAGTTCAGTTGTCAGTTGCACACCGATCATATCGCCAAACTCAGGTGCTCGATGCTGATAAGCAAACTCAATGCCCCAATCTGGTTTTTGCAAAGCTTGAGCTTGCCTAAGTTTTGCTTCAGCCGTTTTCTTTTCAGCCTGATAAGCTTTTAACTCAGGATGTTGGTGCAAGTGATGATACAACTTTGATGTATCAAGAGAGATTATTGGTGCTTGGGTAGATAAGGTTTCAATTTGAGAGATGTTTTCAGTTGGTTCTGCACTTACCAGTCGATGTAGTTCTAACTTGGCCTTTTTTAAATCTCGAAGTAAATCATCTTTTTGATCGAGTAGAACATTACTTTCAAGTCTTGGATCAAGTGCATCAGCAACCATAGTTCGACCAGAGGTGACCTGTGTTTGGGTCATCTGAGAAAGTAATCGATTCTCTGAAAACAGTTCATCGTATAGCGCCAATTTACGCTCAAGATAAAAACGTTTAAACCAAGCAGATGCAACTTTTTGACGTAACTCAATACGTAGAATCTCAGTTTGAGCAGTGACTGAACCCAATTCAGCTTTTGCTAACTCGACCTCGGCTTGTCTTTTGGCGCGGTTTGGAAAATCTTGCATAACACCAATTTTCTGCATAGTCATACCTTCCTGTGTGATTGACCATGCAGCATCACCAGATATAGGGTAATTATCTAAGCCCACAAATAGTTTAGGGTTGGGTAAAATACCTGAAGCTGAAACCATATTCTCAGCTCCCTCAATCTGAGCACTATTTGCTCTTAGGGTAGGTGCATATTGCTCAGCAAGCTTCAAAGCTGTATCCAATGTCAGTGGCTCGGCATAAGCTTGACCATAGATCAAAGAGAAACAGATCGTAGCTATCTGCCATCTCCCCCCCGGGGATAGCTTTTCTTTATAAAAGTTCATATTTTTAGCTCTAAAATGATATACACGCGCACGTGTAGAACATCCATAGAAAACTCTATGAATGACGAAGAATTATCAAATTAGTTAGAGCGTGGGGGCTTCCATAAACCTGAAGGGTATGGAGCAGGAAGATTTTGATCTGGAAAATAAAAGACTGATCGCTCTACGGGTGAGAATACCGTTGAGTGCAAAATGCTTTGAGGATCACTGGCGTACGCAATTTTGGCAAAAGACATAATGCAATCTTGCTCAGACATACAGGAAGGATCATGTAGCGTTTTTTTGACCTTTGCTTCAACTTTCATACAGTCGGTATGCATCATATCCTGGTTTTGAGATGCTTCCATTTGCATGGATTTCATCTGTTCAGATGGCATTAAACACCGCTTATGTACAGACGAAGCAGCAGCAGCCGATCCTACTAAAAGGATAGCAAACGATAAAAACAGCGATAGGCATGTTTTTAACCACTGCATAGAGATAAGACCAAAATTTAAGCTTTTTTAGTTTTACAGATTCGAAATTAAATAGCAATAATTTTATGAATGATAGCCAAAGCTATCATTCATGATACTAAGTCATATCACCTTAAAAAACTAATTCGATACCTGCACCATATTTCCATCCCTTTTCAGACTCTGTTGCCTCTTGCATAGAAGTGGCTTTCTGTCCTTTTTCATATTGGTAAGCAACATCAATGAAAGGTTTAATTCGCTTAGTAATCTCATATCGGGTTTTGATACCAGTTTTAAGTTCTGATAAACCTGATTTTGCAGCATAATCAGAGTCATCGTTGAATATAGCATCCATTTCTAGATAAGGTTGAGTAATCAATTTCTGGGTTAACAAGAAATCACGTTCGATTTCAAAACTTGCTCCCCAAAAGTTATTCTCGCCACCGTATAAATAAGCTTGTGTTTCAAAGAAATAAGGAGCTAATCCTAATACACCAATAACACCATCAACTCGATCACTGTTGCTGCTATTTTTATCTTCGCTATATCTTACACCAGCTTGTATATCCCAAAATGGGGCTACGTTACGGCTATAAAGTGCTGATACAGCATATTTTGGATCATTACTTTCTGACTTTTCCGAATTGGCTTCAATAAATAGACGATTTTCATCTGTTCCAATCAAAGTTTCAAGCTTTGTTCCTAGGTTGCCCTTACCGTCTTCATCAACCATCCATGCATTTTCAAGTCTTGTTACTTGATAAATTTGTCCGCCATGTTCTTTAAGATGATCATCGTGAGATCCGTCTGATCTCTTTCTTGCAGTCAAAATAATATTATCTCCCCCATTTGCATTTTCCATTGAATAATATTCTGGATACAATTCTTGGGGGCTATATCTTAAGCCACCAGACTCCTGTAATAAGACTCTCATACCATTTGTAATATTACTGTCTTGTTCCGAAGTGCTGCTATTAGCAAAAGTTAAGTTTGATATACTTATTAATGCAATTGATAAGACTGTTTTTGAGAAGAAATTCTTAGTGATTTGCATGTGGATTTAC